>NZ_JAVIJF010000033.1:0-70172 GCF_033977145.1 Mesorhizobium montanum
AGGGAATCGCAAAACCGAATTGCAGGAAAACAGTGTCCAAATACCGCTAATCCTGCAATTCCAAACCTGCCGTCCGCCTTAATCAACATGCCAGATCAATGACTTGCGAATAGTTCACGGCCGACTAAATAGCCCGTCTAGGCTGCTCGAGGTGACACAGGATTTCGCAGGCCGGGCCAGTGCCGACATCTATCCGGAGGGAGAGCGGTTAGGTCGGCGCTTGCGTGAGGCTAGCTAATGACAAGCCCGCTGCTCGGAAGCAAGCAGCGGGCCTTGCACAGAATTGGCCGGACAGGATTTTGGGAATCGGCACCCAGCCAGGGCAAAAACCGCAGCCGTCTAAATTTGTTCCGCTCGCTGGATTAAATCACGAAAGGCGCACCGGTTATTCCGTGTCTGAGGACGGGGCTGGCGGCTCGTTCGCCTAGCTTCGCAATTTCTCCGGTGACGACATCGACGATCTCCCATAGACCGTCCGCGCTCCCGACGCTTTTGGGATCAGTCGGGCATAGGCTGCACCTCGCCGGTATGTGCATGCCAACGCTGATAGGGTGGACGGCTGCACCCGGCTTCTCGCCGCGTGGTTACCTTCGCCGCTGTACTACACCGCCTCGGCCTCTCCCTCGTCCTGGCGCCTCACTGTGGCCCGCAGGCAGCGCATAGGTCGATCGCCTCTTGCTTCTCAGGCTCACGCTCGCGCCTGTAGACGTCAGGAACTGGTTGCCACTCGGCCGGCTTGTTCCTCATCGTCCACTTTTCCGCGGTAGCCCCAGTGGCAAATGCCGACCAGCGTCGAGCCGTCGAACCGCATACGACGTTAAACCTGGCGAAGTGAAGGCACTTGGCCGCCCACCACACCTTGTCGGTGTAGGCCTCACCTGCCCCCTTTCTTCGATGGCGTGAAGCCGTGGCTAGGACGTTCAGTGTGTTTTTGATCTTGCATCACTTCCTCTGCTTGTCCGGCGTCACGGCATGGTTTGTGAAATGGAGCTTCCGATCGTCGCGGCATGGCCGCCCGGCATGAAGGCCAGCCGGCTATCGGCGGCAGGCCTGGGCATCGGAAAACGCCCACGCAACAATTTGATTCAATATCGCACGGTCGCTTCAGTTCCGTTAGCGATTGCTGAATAAGCAGAAGGGAACATTCCCGCGCTGTTCGCGTGCCATTCATCGTTCATTCATAATATCAGCGGATTCTGATGAGCGGGCATGCTGATGCTCCTCAACTGCAACACCAGCTGTGGGCAGGCTGCGGATTCGGGCGGGCGAAACGGGCACGGGTGGGGGAGGAGGACTGACCAAAATGTCGAATCGAGAAATCGGAACATCCCATTCGCTCGGGATGCGTGTCGCCGATCTGAGAACCAGGATGCGGGACGCCAGGATCACCGAGCATGAGATTAAGACCTTCCAGAAGGTCGCGGCCATCATGGGGCGCGGCGAAGGCTCCCTACGCATCGACGCGGACGATTTGATCGCCGCGTCCTTTCTCACCGAGACGATGGGCGAACCGACGCTGAACTGACAGCTTTCCGGTACGGTTTTAGAAGCAGAAAGCCCGCGCCATGGGGAAGGTAGCGCGGGCCGATCGGGGGAGTGGCGAGTTCTTACCCGATCTCTGCAGCACAGCAGTGAGGGGACCAACCGAAATGTGCTGCTCTGCATCCCAAACAGCCAAAGATTTCCGGTGTTCCCATCCAGAGCGCACGCCCGATTCTGGCTTACACATGAAGCTGGCGTTCCTGTTGTACATGGCTTGCGGGACGTTGAGTCAATTCTGACGAGTGCCTAAAGCACCGACACCACCAACGTGTCACGCTATGTCATAAGGCAATGTGCCCGCACTGCCGCTTTCTGTGCCGGTCTAGGGCAAACTGATATGCATCGACGATGATGTTCAATCGGCGAGGGAAAACCATGACGAGCCGCACCGGCAAACCCATACGACGAGAATGGTGACAGGGACCTTAAAGTGGTCGCGGTTCATGATCCGAACCCCCTTTCGGATGCACGCCCATTGCGCCGGGGCGAAGGCCGGTCGTCCCGGCAAGCGCATGCCGGCGCGGGTACGGCGATTGCAGGACGATGCCATGCTGCTGCGAACAGTTGGTGCCAGCGAACGCCTGGACAACCACTGGCGCGGTCGGGGCCGTGTGCGTCGAGGCATCTGGCTGGTTCAGGCGCGGCGGCGGCAGCGCCTTATGCGCCTTGGCCAGGGCCTCGACCCAAGCAGCTACGGCCAGCGGCACCGGCACGCGTGCCTCGAGCCAGCGAGCCACGTCGTTCCTGGGGCAGTCGAGTTCCTGCGCGAGGTCAGCGGCTTCCCATCTCAACCTTCTTAGGCATTCCCGCAATCGCCCCGCAATCATGGCAATCCTCTTTAATTCGCGAGCATCGAAACACCGTCCCGACGCAGCCGGATGGACCCGCCACGCGGGCGGGTCCGATTTCGCTCAAGCTCCGCGCGAATGGACGGTGCGCCGGTTCCATTCAGCGGATTCGGCCGTGTCGAGTAGGCCTGTCAGAGGCGGCTTCAGCGCGCTTCGGCATTCGGCTTCGTAGGCGAGGAATTCGCTTGCTGGATGCGTCGGTGCCGGAATCGAGCCATCGCCCCTAATCATGTTCATGAGCATCCCACTGTTCGTCGTGAAACCCGCTCCCGCTGCCGGGAGCGGGCCATTTGTCAGCGTCTCAGAAGTCCATGCCGGCACCGGCCGGCATTGCCGGGGCGACTTCCTTCTTCGGCTTCTCGGCTACCATCGCCTCTGTGGTGACGAGCAGTCCTGCAACCGAAGCCGCATCCTGAAGCGCGGTGCGCACGACCTTGGCGGGATCGATGACGCCCTGGCTGTAGAGATCCCCATACTCACCGGTCTGAGCGTTCCAGCCGAAGGCGAAATCGGTCTTCTCGCGCAGCTTGCCGACGATGATGGAGCCTTCCGCCCCCGCATTCTCGGCGATCTGGCGGGCAGGCGCCTCGATCGCCCGCCGGACGATGTCGACGCCGTATCTCTGGTCGGCGTTGTCGACGGCGACCGCATCGAGCGTTCTGGCAGCCCTGAGCAGGGCAACTCCGCCGCCGGGCAGGACGCCTTCCTCGACCGCGGCACGTGTGGCGTGCAGCGCATCGTCGACCCGATCCTTCTTCTCCTTGACCTCGACTTCCGTCGCACCGCCGACGCGGATCACCGCGACGCCGCCGGCGAGCTTGGCCAGACGTTCCTGCAGCTTCTCGCGATCGTAGTCGGATGTGGTCTCTTCGATCTGTGCCTTGATTTGCACGACGCGGGCCCGGATCTCCTCCTTCCTGCCGGCGCCATCGACAATGGTGGTATTCTCCTTTTCGATCGCGACCTTCTTGGCACGGCCGAGCATCTCCAGCGTGACGTTCTCCAGCTTGATGCCGAGATCCTCGCTGATCGCCGTGCCACCGCTGAGGATGGCAATGTCCTCCAGCATGGCCTTGCGGCGGTCACCGAAGCCCGGCGCCTTGACGGCGGCGACCTTCAGCCCGCCGCGCAGCTTGTTGACGACCAGCGTGGCCAGAGCCTCGCCCTCGACATCCTCGGCGATGATCAGCAGCGGCTTGCCGGACTGCACCACGGCCTCGAGCACGGGAAGCAGGGCCTGAAGGTTGCCGAGCTTCTTCTCGTGGATTAGGACATAGGGCTCGTCGAGTTCGACGCGCATCTTGTCCTGGTTGGTGACGAAATACGGCGAAAGGTAGCCGCGGTCGAATTGCATGCCTTCAACGACTTCCAGCTCGGTCTCGGCGGTCTTGGCTTCCTCGACGGTGATGACGCCTTCGTTGCCGACCTTCTGCATCGCTTCGGCGAGGAAGCGGCCGATCTCGGCATCGCCGTTGGCCGAGATGGTGCCGACCTGAGCGATCTCGTCGTTGTTGGTGATCTTGCGCGCGTTGGCCTTCAGCTCGGCCACGATGGCCTCGACCGCCTTGTCGATACCGCGCTTCAGGTCCATCGGATTCATGCCCGACGCCACGGCCTTGGCGCCTTCGCGGACGATCGACTGGGCAAGAACGGTCGCGGTCGTGGTGCCGTCACCGGCGATGTCACTGGTCTTCGAGGCGACTTCGCGGACCATCTGCGCGCCCATGTTCTCGAACTTGTCCTCAAGCTCGATTTCCTTGGCGACGGTGACGCCGTCCTTGGTGATGCGCGGGGCGCCGAACGACTTGTCGATGACGACGTTGCGGCCCTTGGGGCCGAGCGTGACTTTCACCGCGTCGGCGAGGATATTGACGCCGCGCAGCATGCGCTCACGGGCGTCGGAATGGAATTTCACTTCCTTGGCAGCCATTGGATCACTCCTTGTCTAGGCAGTTTTCATTGACTGGATCGAGGTTCAATCGAAGGCCGGGTCAGGCGGCTTTCTTCAGGGCGGCCTGCTCGATCACGCCCATCACGTCGCTCTCCTTCATGATGAGCAGATCCTGGCCATTGAACTTGATCTCGGTGCCGGACCACTTGCCGAACAGGATGCGGTCGCCGACCTTCACGTCGAGGGGCACTAGCTTGCCGCTCTCGTCGCGAGCGCCCGGACCTACGGCGATGACTTCGCCTTCCTGCGGTTTTTCCTTTGCGGTGTCGGGGATGATGATGCCGCCGGCCGTCTTCTCCTCGGCCTCGATGCGGCGTACAAGCACACGGTCATGCAATGGACGGAACGTCATATCGTTCTCCTTCAGGACAAACAGATAGCGGAAGATCCTCCGTTCCAGGCCGGCAGGACCGGAGCGGGGCTCGCGACCCTTTCGGCATCGCGCGCATGTCGAGCTAATTTTGCCTTCTTCTACTTTCAAGAGGCCCCGCAAAATTTTTTGGCGCTCTCGACCAATGGAGTGCTAGCGCGCTGAAAACATACGGTTAATTCGAACGCGTCGGGAACGATGAGGGCTTGAATTCGGGATTGAGCCGAACAAGATTATCCGCGCCCGGTGCTTGCCGGGTCGCTAAGAAAATCGGAACCCGAAACAAGGAGCCTTTGGAGACGGAGGACAGAAATGGACCGACAGATGCTTTCGCCGATCGTTCCTTCCCTTGCTCCCGAAACATCAGACCTCTCGCTCGACCGGCTGCTCTCGCCGGCCAGGCATTTTCAGCATCCGCGGGACGTGCTGGAGGACGGTTCGCTCGACATGTGGGAGAAGCGAGCGATCCTGTCATCCTGGGCATCCGACGCTTGCGCCGTGGAATCGATGCCGTCGCTGCGCCGGCCGCCGGGCGCCGAATGCCCGGTCCCCTTCGACGAGATCATGGATGCGCTGCGCCGGCTCGATGCCGCTGCCCCGCCGCCTCGCGGCCCTGCCGATGACGATTATCGGCAGATCGTCGACCGGCTGAGCGCCTGAGGCGCAGAAGGCGATGCCGACCGCGGTCAGCAGGGAATTCCGGTTGCAGATGGATGGCTATGGCCTGACCACTGCCGAGATCCATTACCATCTGCCCGACCACCCCAGCCTGCTGCAGCTCTATGTCTGGCAGGATTGTGACCTCGCTCCGGATTTTCCTGCGCTGAAGGACTTCCTGGGCTTTTGGCGGCGTGAACTGGCTGCGCGCTTGCACTCGGTTCGAGTCGCCCATCATCGGCTTATCAGGCAATCGGAATGGCGGTCCGTTGACGGGATAATCGCCTCGATGCCCAACAAAGGGCGGCCGCATCACGCGGTCGTCTCCAGTTCATTATTCATCTGCCTGCCTGCACGCACGCGAAGACGGCAATTTTCACGACCTTGAAGATTGCTTCCGCTGGGCCTTGACGTCCTAGGTCCGAATTCCCAGATCGATTTCGCCGGTGCCTGAAGAGTCCGGCAAGGTCAAGGAGCGCCGCTTCCTTGGCGCTCCTCGTATCTATGTTGCTCAATGGAGGATGTAGCTATGAGAACCACGGTTGACTTCAGTCCCCTGTTTCGCTCGAGCATCGGCTTCGATCGAATGCTCAACGCGCTCGAAACAGCGAGCCGGGTCGAAACCGCTGACAACTGGCCACCCTATGACATCGCCAAGACCGCAGAAGACGACTACCGCATAACCATGGCGGTGGCGGGCTTCTCGCACGACGAGCTAGGCATCACCCAGGAACGGAACATGCTCATAGTCTCAGGCCAGAAAGCTGGCGAGGACAAGGGCGAATACCTGCACCGTGGCATTGCCGGTCGTGCGTTCCAGCGCCGCTTTGAGATTGCCGATCACGTCAAGGTCGTCGGCGCCGGCCTGTTCAACGGCCTGCTGACGATCGATCTCAAGCGCGAAATTCCCGAAGAGATGAAGCCGCGCCGGATCGAGATCGCAGCAGACAGGGCGATGCCCAAGAGCGCGACAAAGAAGATCGAAGGCGAAAAGCAGGCCGCTTGAGGGCCATCCTGTCAGCGCTCCGCGCAACGCGCCGGGCAGTGTGCCCGGCGCAGCAGGAAGCCCAATAAGCCGATGAACAAAAAGGAGGCAAATATGAACGTCCGTGATCTGATTCCCTGGGCTCGGAACAACGGCAGCCAGGTTCCAAGCGCGTTCCACAACGATGAACGCGATCCGTTCCTATCGCTGCACCGTGAGGTGAACCGTTTGTTCGACGACGTCTTCCGCGGCTTCGACGGCCGGTTGTCGTCTTTCGGCGGTGGTTCGGCCCTCAGCGGTAGTTGGCCGAGCGTCGAGATCTCAAACGGCGAGAAGGAGATCAAGGTGACGGCCGAAGTGCCGGGCCTGGAAGAGAAAGACATCGAGGTCCTGCTCGACGACGGCGTGCTGACGCTGAAAGGTGAGAAGCGCTCCGAAACGGAGGACACGGACAAGCAGTTCTCCGAGCGCTACTATGGCCGCTTCGAGCGTCGCATCCCTGTCGGCTACGAGATCAAGGAAGATGAGGTCGATGCGCGCTTCAAGAACGGCGTGCTGGCAGTCACCTTGCCGAAGAGCGAGAAGGCGCAGTCGCAGGTCAAGCGCATCGAAATCAAGGGCTGACTTCTGAGCGCGGGGGTTGCCAACCGGGCAACCCCCGCACACTTGGTCCGCTGATCAATAAATTACCTTTGCCGGAGCAAAGGCGAAGGCGACTTACATGAAGTCGGAAGTCTTGGCCAAAGGTTGCAATTCAGTGGCATGACCGATAGCGGGTTCCTTCGCGAGGCGGTATTCAAGGAACTGCGCGAAGAGCTTCAGGCGATCCCGGCCAAGCCGCAGTCGCCAGCGATGTGCTGCGCGCGTTTCATCGATCAGGCGGAGAACCGGAAATATATGCAGATGGGTCCTGTTGAGGCTTCTTCTGGCTACGCCGCCGGACTGAGCCTTTTCCGTATCGGCGTCTGTCCGAGCGAGACTGTCAGAGATAACCAATCGACGCGAACCGTCGGTGGGGCCCCCAACTGCTCGGCCACCGAGTGCCAGAGGTTAGCAGATGATACGCGAGCGTCACGCTTCCCGAAGTGAACGTCCGGCTGATCCATCCGAAGGTCAGGTAGGAAGTCATTCTTTTGGAGCGTCCGGAAAACGTACCACCAATTTTTCCTCCGCCGCCGCCCAGGCTTGTAGATGGTAGCGCCGCAGCAAAAGTGTGCTCACGCCGAATATCAAGAGACCCATAATCACGCTGAACGGGATCGCCGCACCAATCACCGATGTCATGACCACGCTGGAGAAAACCCCTGCGATGGCGCTGCTGATCGCGCTCACCAGTCCTGCGGCCGTCACGAAGAACTGCCACGGCGAAGATTCAAGAGCCTTGTCGACAAGCACGGCCGACTGATCGTCATGAGTGGAATGGATCAGGTAAGGCTTCGTGACGGGCGCACGTTCGATGTAATAGTGCCGTATTCGGGCCATGCCGCGCGCATGCACCATATCCTCGATCGCGACCTGCACTGCACGCACGAAAGTGACCAAGCCCAGGAAATAAAGGCAAGGCAGGAGGATCAGGCTGAACAGCACGAACGGTCCACCCATCCGAGTGACCTGGGCGAAGCCGAGGGCGATCGCGACACTCGAAACAGTGGTCAGGAACAGGTTTGCACGTTGGCTCGCTTCCTGGATCGTGGCCGCCCGCGCGGTCTGCAGGACAAAATGCTCTGTGGTCATGATCTGCAGGATCTCATTTTGCATGTTCCGTTCATTGACCTTCGGCATTATGGCCTCCTTGGGCGCCGCGCGGCTGCTATCCGGACGTAGGCATCAATTACAGCGACTCTCGGCCATCGCTCTTGGCGCTTACGTCGAAATTCCGTCAGCAGGCCGTCGAAAGCCGTCCCCTCTGAACGGTCTCAACCGGGTTGTGATCGCCAATTGGCCGATAATCTAACGGACCCAGCTATTCGTCTCTTCAGAAGAAGGGCTCGATCGCTCCGAGCACCTCATAGGCCTTCATCGATTTCATATCAGGGCGCCTTGTGATCATATTCCTGAAAAGCGTTCCTGCCGAGCTGCGAACGATCTACCTCCTGAATTATCGCCACGATCGGCACGCCGGCTTTCATGGCCTCGGCAAAGGGGGCAACGGCAAGCGCCGCAGTAGGACCGTTTTGACAGATCATCACCGGCACACGACCGGAGACGCGTGCAAAGCCGTCGGCGATCGCGCCGCCGGCATTCTCCTGGCGGTAGGTGATGTTGCGAATACCGTGGTCCTCGCAAGCGAGCACCAACGCAGTCGGCACGCTCTGTCCCAGAATGAATTCGCCGCCGTGCCGGACCAGTCCGTTGGCGATGACATCAACGACCGTGCGCGCTGCCTCGCTCATGGCGTCGTCTCCGCACGATGCCTGCGCTTTTTTTCGCGCGAATCTACTACGCAGAAGCATGACAGATACTCCAATAGTGCGTTCACAACCGCGTTCAGCGCCCTCACGCGTTAGAAATGACTGACGCCTTCAGGTTCAGTGAGATACGTCTCCTTGCCTTCGGTGCTCTGGGCCAGCACGCAGCTGTCCGCGCTGCCCAGTCGGAACGCGCCTTGTGTACTTGGCATTCCCCGCTGATCTATCCCCACTGCGGGTTCTCAGCCCCGGGGTAGCGGACCTATCTTTCATCCGACCGTGGCGGCGACTTCACCACTTTCTTGGTCGGCAGGGGCGGAGCCTCGTCCCTAGGCTGGGTTTCCTTGATGGCCTTCTTCATGGCGCGGTCAAAGTTCTCCTCGGATGCGCCCCTGTCCCGTTGGCTGCGGGCTTCAAGATTTTGTTCCGCGCTGGGTGGTGGTCTATCTTTGGGCATCTGTTCAGGCATCCAATCCTACGGCTCGTGTTCCGACTGCTCGTGCCACCGGAATTTCCAATGCCCGGTGAGCGCGTGGGATCCCCGAGATCGGAAAGCTTGGTCAATCCCGCAGCTTCCTCGCTTCGTGCTCCAACGTCTTACGGTCGTTGCCGTGCTGGCTGACGGGATCTTGGACCTGTTCGGGTGTGATGCGGTGCTGCTTGGATTTTCCTCATCCGCCGAAACGCCGTCACAATGCCGAAAATCACGCTTGGTCTTGCCGTCAGCCATGCTCTTGCTTCTGATCGGAAAGAACAACAAAATCGCTTAAATGTTCCTCAGGTCGCCTTGTCGACTAGCGGCGCCGTCGTCGTAGGAGGCTTGTAGGATGTGGCCAATCTGACTGCATCAGCATCCATTGTCACCTCGAAGCTCGATTTCCTGGCCATGCCTCACCTTCAAGGTTCGATAGACGATGGGGTGCGGTGTCGATAGGAGAGTATGGGCACGCTTACCCGGTCCTCTGTGACCCGCCTGCACACTTGCGGTGATTGCGACCTCGTCGCCAATGTTGATGCGGCCCTTCGCCATGAACATGACTCTGGGGCAGTCATTGCCCTCGTTTAGCCGTCGCTAACATGCACTGGAAGTCTATCGATGAGCGCAGACTGGCCTGCGAACGCAGGCCTGCTGGCGGCATGACACTGACCCGAGCGCATTCATTTTTACTAAAATACTCGGAACCGATAGTTCCTACACGGTTTGAGTCCTCGTCAGGGAGTCCCGTGTGCATGAACAAAGTAAAAGGCCAACTCGCTTTCATCGAGTTTCAGTCGCCGAGGTTGCCGACAAGGCACCCACCGACGCCGACTGACTGCACGAGATTAAATACGACCGGTACAGGACACAGCTTGTCGTGGACGGCAGAAAGGCGAGAGCATTCACACGCCTGGGCTACGACTGGTCGCACCGGTACAGGCGTATTGTCGGGACGGCTGCTACCCTGCAGGTCAATCCGCAATCCTCGACGGTGAAACTGTCGTTCTCCGCGGTACCGGCCTGCCGGAATTTCAAGCGCTTTGAGCGAGAGCTGGGAAATCCGAACTCGTCGAGGCTCATATTATTTGCATTCAACCTTCTAAACTCAACGGCTAATATCTTCGGATCAGCAAATTCACACGATCCGCAACCTGCAGTGCAGGCAAATCGGCTTGGGCACTCTTGAGTTGGAACTCTCGTTGCCGTCGCGGTAGCTTCTCACAGGCGGTACAAGCGGCCGGGTTGGCATTCCTCTCGGTTCAACGACGCTGCGAGCCATCCATCGAGACCAAGATATTCTGCCGCCGATCCCGGCAGGCTAGACCGACGGAAGGGTCGGCGACCGACGCGGGCGGGGGGCGGGGTGAACGTCGGTCGCCTTAAGCACTAGGGGCCATGGATTCAGCAAACTACGTTGCGACTGGTCCTAAGGAAGAATGACGCGATTCGGGCAGAAGTAGCAATGAAGGATGTCTACGGTACCTGCAGGTCTGCACGACAGCGAACCCTCGTGTCACGGCGTGCCCCCGCAATGGCAGGGGTCTGGTTTCCAGCGAATAACCCCGATGGGCGGATGACATAGCGACTGAACTGCACAGCCGGAATGCGGAGCGAGGGCCGAAACATTAGTCACTTTAGCGGCCCTCGGCATGAAGATCGACGTGAAAACGATGCTGCTTGCGAAAAGGAGATATTATACGCCCCTCGCGCTCGTCGCTCACCCGCGTCGAAACCGACCTATGCCGAGCGCTCGCAGGTTCCTAGGGGATCCGGCGTGACGAAGGAAAGGGCGATTAGGTCATCAACATCAATGCTGCCGCGACCGTTGTCCATAACGTCGGCGACCCTTTGAAATGCCTGCATGTCATCGAAGCTTACGTTAGCCGCCAGCATTCTTCCTTGCAAATCCGTCACCCTGGCTTCCAAGATTTTGGAAGTTTCGATCATGATTGCCTCCATTAACATTCGGTGTGACATGCCACACGCCAAGTATAAGGGCCGAAAACACGACCGGGCCGATAAACAGGCTGAGTGCGATGCTCGCAAACACCGCGGTGCCCAACGCCCTGCCTGCCCGGCAACCTTCGCGGAATTGTCATCCGTCGGAATGAGCTCGAAGGCGGCAAGGTCGTTCTGAAGTGGATCGCCATTGTCGTTTGCCGGAGTCGCGGCGACCCGCGGGTCTGGTTCCCTTGGGGTGTTAGTCCTGTGGCATGGATCGCGGGCGCTCATACGCATAGTTGAAATCAGCTAGCGGAGTGTCGGTGTCTTTGGAAAAGGACCAGCTTAGCCGAGTAGCCAAGCCGCAATTTGGTCCTACAGGCAGCGCACCTGAAGGTGCTCACCGCCTTGAACCACGAACCGTTTTTGATGATCGGCCGACGGCAGTTAGGGCATTCATATCGGATACTCAGTCGCGCAACTCATCCGATATCGACACTGTTCACCTCTGAGTTGCCCCACGCGTTTGAAATGGGTGCCCGCCAGATCGCGGGAAATGGCGTGCACCCACCCAACTGGCGATGAAGGATAATTGCTCGCCAGCATCGCCTAATTCAGTAGCGGCCGGTTTGTTTCGTGGCCGGGACCAAAGATCCGCGAGATAAGACCACAGTCCCAAAGGATTTGATGAGCGCTAGCGGCATGAACCTTCTTTCACAAGTGATAGATGAGCGATCTGCTGAACGTGGTCACAGACCATCCGGCAGCGGGCTCAGCGATCTATCCTATGGGGTGCGGAGCGGTCGTTCGCGGCCGCATCAGCTGTGGCTGGGATAAGCCGTCTTACCTTCAGCCCATCGTGTGTCGTTCGAATTCATGCTGCCTCGCACGCGACTTCGTAGCTGGCAGATCCCTGCGGCCGCCGACTTTGCCGTCGAGCCCGGTTCCTCTCGGCGTCGAGCAACTCGTGCTCCCCAGTCAAGCCGTTCATAAACAGCTTGAGCAAGTGCGAAGCTAGGCGCTCCCCTTGTTGCGAAACGGGGGAAATGCCGAGCTCTTTGCAGACTGTCTGAAAAACTCGGGCGAGCATCCCAATTTCGCTCGGCTCCAAAAATCGACCTGGATACAACATGGACGTTCTCTCTTGAAAGCTCCTAAGGCCTAGCCATTACGCTGCGTGAGGTGCAGCACGCGATTACCTATGATAGAGCCTCGTCGATTCTGCGGATTTTTTGGGTCGCGCCACATTTCTCGGCTTCGGGCTGACTCCCCACAAACCGTTCCAGTGCACAGATCGAATGGAATAAAAGAGGATCAAAATCCATTTCGTCCACTTACTGAGGCTTCCAAGCGGATCGATTAGCTTGAAAGCGAAGCTTGACCGCCTCGTGGTCAGCGGACGGCGTGCCTCGTCGCGTCTGTTCCCCAAAATAGCGACGGCTACGGGCGAAGGAGAGCGCCGCCAAACTGCGCTCACAAGCGCTCGCAGTCTCTTGCCCTTAGGCAAGGCGTCCCCGACTCGCCGTAGAAGACCATCGCTGCGCGAACGTCGTATCCAAGCACCGTGGCATTGGCGACGAACTGAATGGCCATTCCCAAGCTGATGCCACCGATTTTGGCCTCAGTTTTGTCGGTGAGGTCTATGACCCCAAAAACCTCCGCATTCGCGCTCCTACGGCCAGGACGGCCGTCGAGATCGCATCGTTCACCGCAAGGAGCATTTTGAGTTAGTCGCCCGCTGACATGGCGCCATTAACTCGCGGCCCCGAATTTTGTTCCCGGCACCCGCTCGTGACCTGACGTTTATTCAGCGGCGAGCCCTGAAAGCCTGCGACCTCTTTTTGTGGAACATCGCGAAGTCCTGCAGGTTTGGAAGCATGGCGCCCTCTTTTCCTTCCAGAGACGAGTGCCGCTATCGGGTTCTCTCCTCCGAGAACAGGCCCGCCTCGTTTGGACTGGGCGGGCCTGTTTCGCGCTCTCGCTGATCATCTCGCCAAGGCCCCCTGCTTCAACGATCTCAGGCCAGTATCTGGGCTTCAAGATGATTTTTCTCGCCGTAAACATCGTGATTCCGCTGGGAGGGATCCCGATCTTTTTTGGGAAAACGAGAAGAAAGAGAGGCTTACGGGGAGCAAAAATGAGAGACCACATAAGGACCGGCGATGACCGGTTTTAGGTCGCAATGATCGCTGTCATGGCCCTCGCGGCTATCGGGATCATCCTTGTCATTGTCACATGGATTTACTGACCTTATTCACCTGCGCCGATCCTAGTATCGGCTTGAATTGCAAACGCGGATAGCTATCCGTCCGAATAGGGCATACGCTCATGTGGTCGCCCGCTCCACAAACGGCAATCGGACGCTTGGAAGAGAACATCACCGCTTTCGCCCAACGGGAGGAAATCCATGTATTCCAACCGCCACTATCTCCAAATCATTCGCCACTATGAGACCGCTATATCCATCCAAGACGGGATGGTTGAGCGCTGTCGCAAGCGCGGGCTTCCCATCGAAAGCGACGAAGCATTTTTGGCGCGCTTGCGTGAGGGCTTGAATGCCGTATATCGCGTCCTCGGGAGGAAGGAAAACCGGCGCTATATTTCAAGCTGATGTACCCGATATCACAAGGTGTGTTGAGATCCAAAGCCTTGGCGGGACACGGACGAGCCCAGTTCCCGCCCAGCAAGCTTTTTGTCTTTGCGTCAATTCTGCGATTGCGATTAGTTTCGAGCGTTGCTATCGAGGAAGACGGTATGCCGATTTATGACAAAGCCAAAGAAGCTGGCGTGTTCGATTCCGCCGTAGTCGCCCTGCTAGGCCGCGTGTTCGAGAAGTTGAAATCCGAGGCTCAATCACCAGAGCGGCGTGAAGCGCTCGCATCACGCGTCATAGCAAACTATCAGGCGGGAATTAGAGACGAGGAGGAACTGGCATCCGCGTCCAAATTACCGCTGGGACGCTGAAGTCTGGCCGTTCACGTGACTTGGCCGGTAGGCGAGTCTGCCCCTGTCGAATATAGCAAATAGGCCGTCATTTTGGCGATGGGCCTTCTGATTTGCGGGGGCGGGCGGCGTGAGCCGTACCCCCAAGTTACCGAAGCCCTACGATGTGGAGCAGATGCGCGGCCCGCAAACGGAGGACCCGTGGCGGTGGCCCCATTGTTGGCGGCCAAATCCCAACCACAGAGTGCCGCCCAGCAAAAAAGGACAACGGAGAGGCGCATTAGTGGATTCTAAAATAAGCGGATTGAGCAAAGGTTAAAGCTGGACCTAGCGCCAGATTGCGGGCAAGAGGCGACCCACTCCGAACCGAAAGGGCCGGAAGCATAGATCCCAATAACCCCTTGGATGATCGTCATTGCGGCGGGCAGACGCAAGACGTAGCCGTGTGGCAGCGCCCTAGAAATGGATCAAACCCCTCCATTGGAGCACGTACAGGATCACCAGAATCATCGCAATTAAGGCAACCCACAGGGCCACGCGGTTCATGTGCGGTCTCCCTTCCTCAGCCTCACACCGGTGCCGCCTACGACTTCCTGGCCAATCGCTGCGTTACGACGGTTGAGACACGCCCGACCAAGACTCCGATGGACGTTCAGCTGACATAGTTTCTTTTGCTGCGGCGCTCCGTTCGGTTTAGCCACAGTGAAGACGAGGCTTCGGCAACGTCCCTGTGAATTGGACGCCGATCCGATCATTCCTGCGCCGGCGCAGAACAGCCTGGTACGCAACGCCGTCCATTGGCACGTAAAGGATGAACCGTTCAGGCACTCGCGCTTCCACGGACACGTTGAGTTCAGCTCCGCCGCTGTTCTGGTTCCGAATTGTGCAACTGATTTCGGAGTTGGTGATGCCGTTGATGATCGCTGCGCCCTTCAGCACGCGCTGACGCCGCTCTCGGCGATACTCGGCTGCTGCAACCATTGTGACCTCCATCAGGTCACCCCGGCCCATGACAACGTTAGAACTACGCTCGATCTATGGTGCTTACCTGCGCCTCATAGCGACCGCAGTCGCATCGGGTTCATACGCTTTCCAACTGCCTCTGCCTTTCGCCTTGGCCTGATAGAGTGCCCTGTCAGCGTTCTTTAGCAAACGATCCGGGTCCGCTTCATCCTTTGGAAAAATTGTATAGCCGATCGTGCCACCCGGAAGCAGCGTGACGTCATCTATCTTCAAGGGTTGTACCAAGTTCTTCATGATCCGGTTCACCAGGCTGACGTCTCCGGTTCCATCAGTGGGACCGTACACCAACACTCCGAATTCGTCGCCGCCCAGCCGAGCGGCTATGTCACCTCGCCTGACGGCCTTCCGCTGTCGCCTGGGTGGCCACCGGCCGGAATGAGGCGTAGTCTCATCTGGTCGCCCGCGCATAATCTGGCAACGGACGCTTGGAAGAGACCATCAGGCTTTCGCCCCAACTGGAAGAAAGCTATGTCCACGGAGCGCGATCAAGAGCTTCAGACCGCCAAGGAAAAGCATGTCACGTGGCTGGTGGTCAAAACCGGCATCACCTATACTCAGGCCCATGAGCTTATCGACTTGCTAGGTGTGGGCAATCTGCCGTCGCTGGTGCGTGAAGCGCTCTTGCTGCTGAAAAAGTAGTGCGCCAGCGCGTTGGGCGTCTCAGAAAATCGCCACGGCAATGACTAGGATGATCCCGATAACCGCCGAGGCCATGACGACGACCATGACGATCTGGAACGCGTCGCCGCCGTTCCTTGCGCGTTCAGTCATTTTCGCGCTCCCCGGTGAGCCTTTTCCTGATCAAAGGACCAAGGCCGCGTCCAGCGGAATCACCTATGTTAATGGTGAGTAAAAATGCCTGCTGTACGCATCGTAGGCTAGCGGGCTGGCCGGTGCTCTTGGGGGCTTGATATCGCATTGGGTTGTTTCCTCCCGCACCGATAATTTATAGGCATATTAGAGGTTGCTCAATTAAGGCTGAGTGCCCTAGATCGCTCGCGCCTAAAGGCGGTGACTACGACGACGCCGCCTGCCAGCTGAAGGCCAGCAGCGCAGAGTGCTTTATTTCGCTCCACGCTTAGCAGGAACTTTCTTCGTCGGCTTCGATGCCTTCCGACCCAGCCCGCTCGACTTCGCCAGAGCGGATCGCTGCGCAGCATAGTTCGGCGCTACCATAGGATAGTCGCGGGCCAAGCCCCATTTCTCACGATAGTCATCCGGCGTCAGGCCGTAATGCACGCCGAGATGGCGCTTCAACGACTTGAACTTCTTCCCGTCTTCAAGACAGATGATGTAGTCGGGAAACATCGAGCGCTTTGGATTGACCGCTGGCTCCTGGGCCGGTTTCTCAGGTGTGACCGGTTGCCTGACCTTCGCGAGCGAGGAATTCACACTCGCAATCAGGTCCGAAAGAGACGCGACCGGCACTGGATTGTTGCTGACATAGGCAGACACAATGTCCGCGGTGAGTTCGATCAACTGACCTCGGCTGTTCACAATCTCTTCCGCCATGAGATGTCTCTGATGAATAACCATCTTTAACGGCTTCGTTGAGAAATGCCAGTGCAGCCGTAACAGTCCGCGTCAAATTTGCGCGCAAGGTGTCTCGCGCAGCTCGTTAGGGGCGGCGCGCGGGTCTGCGTTGTGATGTGTTTGCTATTGGCTTTGCACGCCAAGGGGTCGGGTTATGGGGAAGCGTATCGTCGGCACGTCGTTGTTTGCGCCGGCTTTGATTTCGATCAGTCTTTGCGTGGCAAGCCTAAACGCCAGGCTCTGATGTTGGCACTATGCCAGCGGCCAAGCTCTCCTCCTGGAGAATATCTGTCACATCACCAACGCTTGCTTCCGCGTCGGGGTGAGCATTCGCGAGTTCCTGTGCCTTGGATTTCAGATCAAACGAAAACTGCCGCCGCTCCTTAGCCGCTGCTACCGTGTCTGCAATCTCGACTGCCAGGCTGAGTGCAGGCATCAATTTTCTCCCAAGGCGACAGCGTCTACCCCAAATATGGCAGACATTCGACCAACCCGACATTAGCCGGAACGCGGAATCTTTCCTACGGAGTCCTCCTCCCGAAATCGGATAAATTGGGAACCAATCGCCTTAACATATGTTAAAGCTATGTCGGTCTAACGACCGTCTCGCGCAACAAGGCCCGGCGTTTGTGCTGCCACCATGCGCCGGGCTTTTCTGCAGGCTGGCCGGGTCGAGGTCAATTGGTGGTCGCTTGACTCGTTGTCTCCTCAATCTTGTCTAAAACGGCTTCAGGCGCCACGTCGCGCGCCAGCTCCTTCAGCTCGTCGTCTGCTTCGGTATGCACATCCAGGCGCTTGGCGATCGCCTTGACCAATTTGATGAGCTTGGTCGTCTCGTGCTCGTTCAGCAGGCTCACCTGCAGATCCAGGTCTGCCTTGGCATCATCCTCGGCGGCCATGCGGTTTTGGTTGATAAGCACGAAAGTCGAGAGAAATATCGCTTCGACCGAGGCGAACATGGCCAGGATGACCAGGGATGGATCCCACGGCTCAAAAATGGTTACGATCCCGACATTGAAGACGATCCAGGCGCCGAAGAACACGAGGTGGATGTAGACAAACATCATGCTGCCGGCGAACTTGCTTATGGCAGCTGCCGCGCGTTGCTCCAATGATGCGGCCTTCGCGTCATGCTTCCGCCTCTCGACCAGTGCCTCGATGTTCCGCGCCAGAACAGGGGCGAGGCCATCCGCCGCCGCCGTGGTCGGAGAGGCGTAGCCCTGGTCCTTTGGATCAGCTGTTCGATTCATTGCGTCACTCACCCCTGTGCAGGCCTAACGCCCTCTTTGCCAATTCGCTCCATCTTCCGCCGCCTCGAGTCCAGAAACGCCCGCGGGGTCTGACTTTTTCGGCGACCCTGCCGTGCACAAAAACGCGAACTTGCTAGGCCTGAAGCTGCATGCCCTATTCGCGTTGGATCCGGTCGGCGAGAGAGGCATTTGATGAGTATGCCCGCGTGCCAAAGACCCGACCCGACAGCGAAGCCGATTGCAAAGTGGCCGCTCTCCCCGGCAGTAGCGCTTGGATCGTCAGTGGAGGGGAGGGGTACCTTCTCGAAATCCGCGCTGGCCTTCCAATGGCTTTGAGAAAGCTGCTCCACGTCGAGTCCAGCGGATCATGTCCCAGGCGACTCAGGAGATTGAAAGGCTTCCGGTGATCCCCGTGAGGTCGAGCACCATCCTGACGATTTCGGCGGCAGAACGGCGGGCTGGCTGAAAGACGCTCGCTTGCGAAGCGCGGGACCAGGCGATGAAACTGCGCTGACGTCGCTTTTCACATCTTCGATCCGCGCCACATCGAGAATGTGCTGGATCACAACCTAGTCGCCGTCTGGCGCGAGAACGGCGCACCAACAGCCGCCAAGAACCGGCGCCGCGCCGCTGCGAAGCGGCGTTGAAGCTCAAAAGAGCGAGCACGCAAGCGAAGCGCAAACAACAGCCGGGCGAGAAATCTCACTCCAAATTGCGTGGGTGGAAGAGTTCGATAGTGACGATCTGCTGCGCTGAGCGCGAATCTTAAGTGTCGGGCCGCAGCGAGCTTAGAAGCGCGATCTAGATCCCGGCATGCCGCGCTACCCGCAGGACCAGCAATGACGACTTCGCACCCAAATCCTTGGATGGGGCAACTACGGCATGTCTTCGCTGTTGGTGCCATGCAAGAACGACTGGATTTCTTCCAGATCGACCTTCCCGTCACCATTCTCGTCTATGGCAGTGAAAATCCTGCCTATCGCGCCTTGAACTTCGTTCTCGGAAAGTGATCCGTCGCCATCGGCGTCCAAAAGCGCAAACATCAGGCGCATGCCACCACTGCGCATCATCCGAGGACCCTGATGCCCAGCCATTCTGTGCCCATCACCTCGGCCTCCGTCAGCGTGGTTCTGCCAACGATCGCCATCACCGTTGCCTTGTTCGTGACGGTTCCCTTCCTCCGGGCCGCGATCCTGTTGCATCCTCTCCTTGACCGCTTGCTCAATCATCTGGCGGATCATTTCCCGTGTCGGCCCACCCGCTTGTCCGTTCACATCGGGCAACTGCCCGGCTCCCGGCTGTCCGGACGTCGGAGTTGGTGCAGGGGTTCCGTTTGTCTGGGCGAGCGCAGGGAAAGTCAGGAGTATAAAAGCAGCGGCCGCAGCCGTCGCGCTGAGTGATGATCTCATGGCATGCTCCAATGATCTCTCGTGCTTGCTTGAAACAGTAAAGCCAAACTAGGCCCCCGATCCTATGTTCCCCTACAGGGTACAGGTCACGATGAAGGTACACGGGTCATGTCCTGGACGGTGACCTTGGTTTTCGGTCCGGCGCGAGAACACGGCGTGCTCAGAATGCCTGCGCGGCTGCAGGTTTAAACAGTTGGGAGTCACGGCCGAAGTCGCATAGCGGGGAAGCCGCTTGCGCATCGTTGCCCCATCGCCGCGCCCAGGCAGCCGAGATTACTTGTTAAGTCCGATCGCCATGTCCAGATGGTGCTGCAAATGCGGAAGTGTCGCCGCTGCCCAGGTCTTTACGTCGGGCTGATCGCCACTATCGTCATAACGCTTGAAGAGATCGACCGCGTTCTTATGGGCTTCAACCTGGTCGGAGTGGTACTGCTTGGTGAAATCGTTGCCCTGCAGCGCCTTCAACTAATTGAGGATGGACTGCTGCTTGTCGGTCATGGCCGTCGGAAGCGTGGCCTTCACCTTTCCGCTGGTCACGAGACCCTTCAAATCGGCGGTCGTCTTCTCGTGATCGGCGACCATCTGCTTGGCGAAGGCCTTCGTCGCCTCGTCGGACCGTTCGAGCGCCGGCTTGCTGGACTCGATCTCGAACATGTCGCTGGTAGCCGCTTCGGTTACGAAGTCCTGCGTCGATGGCGCAACGCCCAGAACCGAATTCACGCCGGTTTTTTCAGTGGTCGAAGTCGATTGGGCCCAGGCAGACAGGGCGAGCACAACCGCTGCGATTGTTAAAGCCAGTTCTTTCATGGAATTGTCTCCGTTGCGATTTCCCGAACCGAAGACTGTCCGGTTTGTTCCGGTCCTGGGGACGTATCCCCGCACGGCTTGCCGCCCGACTCATCCGCCGCCACCATCGCGCCTGCATTGTATCAGGGCATCATGTGGGACTGTTGCGCACTCATCGCTGCCGTGCTCTGGCTGAGATGGATCATGATCCACGCCGAGCCCAGCCCAACGAGGGCGACGATCAGCACCCCGAATGCCAGCGTGAGAACGTTGTTGGTGTTGTCGGGCCCTGTGGTAATCCGTCCGTCGGCGAGGCGCCCACCCATTCCTGCTGCCTTCAATGCTACCGTCTTTGAAGTCATGAAGTGTCTCGCCGAGATCTTCGAGCCCCTAACCCCTATCGATCCGTTCGTCCCGGCCCGAATTTACGGGAACATCGGCGCCGCGGTCCTGTTATTGGCTGCGATGAGGTGGTTCATGAATGCGACGAAAGAATTCCTGCGAAGCTGGCTTGAGGAGAATGTCGGCAACTTGCCAGCCGAAACCGAGGTTAGCGTTCCGATGCTGGCGCAGCAGTTCGAGCAGGATGCCGATGCCGCCGGCTACGGTCGCGAAGTTCGGGAGCAGGAGCTAGGCAACATTGAAGACGCCATCCAACAAACGCTCGATAGAACTGGCGAGGCAAACGCGGGGCCTGAGGCGTATGTGGGCGAGGAGAATTCACTGACGCCGGTGATCGATGCCCTGAAAGCTGCCGATCCTGGCAGATCTGGATCAAGCGGTGGCAACGCAAACCAGCAAACAGGGACGTTGCCCGAAGAAGAGCCCGCGGAAGGATCCCGCAAGACGGTCAATCATGAGTTGGAGCGGCAAAGGCAATCGGCTGATAGCAAGGACCCGAAGTCCGGGCGGGAGGCGCTGCGCGACCAAGTCGAGGAAGAGACCGAATTGCCTCAGAAAGTGTCGGCCTGAATCGGCGGGGTAAGCAACGCCGCGACGGCCGCGGATTTACGCCGTGCTTGCGGCCGCTCGCTTCCGCACGTCCTCAATCATGACCGCAACGTCCAAGCACAAGGTTCTTCTGTTGCTTGCGGTCATGATGGCCGGACTGGCGCTTTGCAATAATCTGCTTGCAAGACGGGCATTGGGCGGACGCCAACGCGGGCGCTTCGTCCAACTCCGCAGAACGAGGCTACATTTCCTGGAGGCGGGCCGTGGGCAGCCGCTGCTGCTCTTGCACGGTAATGGCTCTTCGGCGGAAGACTTCACGACCAGCGGCATCTTCGAGAAGGCCGCTACCAAGCATCACGTGCTTGCCTTCGACAGGCCTGGCTTCGGCATGAGCCCACGCCCTGTCGGCAGAGCTTGGACCGCCGGCGCTCAGGCCGATCTCCTGCAGGCCGCGGCCGAAAAACTGGGGATCGAGCACTACATGGTTGTCGGCCATTCATGGGGGCCGCGGTGGCACTCGAGATGGCGCGCCGGCGTCCCCGGTCCGTCGCGGGGATCGTGATTGTCTCTGGTTACCATTATCCGCCGCCCAGACTCGAACTCGCCATGTTCGCACTGCCGGCGGTTCCTCTGATCGGAACGGTGTTGCGCCACACCGTGCTGCCTCCCCTCGACAGGTTTGGCTGGAGCTGGGCAATGAAGAAGATATTCGTGCCAGCCGAAATCTCGGGGCCTTTTGCGGCAGCGACAAAAGGGATGGCGAGCCGCCCCTCTCAGTTGCGATCCGTTTCGGCGGAGTCCTTCCTCATGTTGGCATCCGCACCGTTTGCAAGTCGTCGATACGCTGACATTTCCGTTCCAGTCGGAATAATCGCCGGCGCCGGCGATCAACTGTTCGTTACGCAGACTGAGGCCCTTCGGCTGCAAACTGAGATAGGTCACTCGCTGGTCGATATTGTCCCGGATGCCGGCCATATGGTTCATCAAAGCAAGCCGCAGGCGGTCCTTGCCATGATAGACAGGATTGCCGCTCTTGCGAGCGCCAGCGAGGCCGGAGCCGGTGCTTGCGCCGCCAAGGAAGGACTCCGGCGCACAAAGGGAGCAGATGATCGACCGCCACGCCGCCGAATAACGTAGCCAAGCGCCAGGAGTCCTTTGTGATCAGCCGACATTGCTCCGGCAGCGGAAGATCGCCGGCAGCGAAGATGCACAGAGCAGCAGGAGGCCGTCGCCGGAAGAACTTGGCGACGGCGCCCTACCGGACCAGGAGCGGGCATGACCGCTGGCGTGATAATCGCCGGACGTCTTGGTTTGTTCCATCTCAGGAGCAGGGCTGTCCGAGCGAACGAATAGATTCCTCTTTCAAAAAAGACTCCGCCCCGTGCTTATTCCGTGCGAACTCCCGACCTATTCCGTAGGCCGGCCAGCCGCTACAAGGGAGCGCACTATTTTTTCTACAGAAGGCGGCGCCACGATAGGTGTGGCCGCCGACCACTGCAGGCGGACAAGAACTACTTGCTCCAACGACCTTCGTATTTGAACTCGGGAGCTGTCTTCAGCTGATCTTTGGTGGCGTCCATGGTGGCCGTCCACTTCTTGTCTTGCTCGGAGTAGTTGATCTTTACGGCGGACGGGGCGACGATCACGTAACGCTCGGCGACGCCGAGGAATCCTCCCACCGAAACGACGTAGCCCGCGAGGGTGTCATTGGAGATAAGCAGGTCCTTAATCTCCCCTACAGTTTCATTCGAACCGTTGACGATTTTTAGGCCGATCAAGCTATAGGTGACCATGTCCGTGGGCTTGGCGGTAACATACGCCCCCGTCGGGGCGGTGGCAGCGATTGCCGGTGTCGCCAGCGCGGAAACGGCAGCCATGGCGATTAGAATCTTACGCATTAGCTTTCTCCTTTGAACGCGCCCAAACCTGGAGGCTGAACTAGCTCGCGTGGCAAGAGTTCCGCGTGGGAACTGAAAACAGGATCGGCATTTTGGATTGTCCAAGGCGTTGCATACCTGGCCGACCGGTTGAGTGCCCTGTAAGCAGGTTAGGCCGGATTCAGGTTGCTCGCTCGTGCATTTGACGGGGGGAGCTTTGGCGCCTCGCCCGGAACCAATTCTTCCATCGGCAGTTAGGCGTCAAAATCGGTGGCGAACCCTTGGAAGCGACAGGAGTGTCGGCATGCAAAGCGTTCGTATCCACGCATTTGGTGGCCCTGACGTGTTAACGCTGGAGACAGAACCGACGCCCGAGCCACAACCCGAAGAAATTCTGGTTCGCATCAATGCCGCGAGCGTCAATCCGGTCGATTACAAGATTCGCAATGGCGGCTACGTTTGCGGAGGATCGCCTGCCGCTGACATTAGGGCGTGACTTCTCCGGCATAGTGGAACGTTGCGGGGCGCGCGTTGATGCTTTCAAGCCGGGCGATGCAGTCTATGCTCTGCTGACACCAGACCGCGGCGGCTACGCCGAGTTCGTGGCGGCCAAGGCTCAAGACTGCGCCGCCAAGCCGAAATGGCTCGATCATTTGCATGCGGCAGCCGTTCCGCTTGCGGCGGTGACCGCGTGGCAGGGGATTTTCGACCATGGCGGGTTGAGGGCGGGTGAGCGAATCCTTATCCACGGCGCGGCGGGCGGCGTCGGTCACTTTGCGGTTCAGTTCGCCAAAGCGAACGGCGCGACCGTTTATGCAACATGCTCCGAGCGCGACATCGATTTCGTGCAGAGCCTCGGGGCTGACAAGGTGATCGACTACGAAAACCAGCGGTTCGAGGATACATTGCGGGATATCGATCTTGTCTATGATCTCGTAGCCGGAGACACCCAGGAGCGCTCGTGGTCGGTTCTCAAGCAGGGTGGGATCATCGTCTCGACACTTCAGCAACCCTCGAAGCAAAAAGCTGCCGAGCGCAACGCCCGCGGGGCTTATTATATGACCAAACCAGACGGTGCTCAGCTTGCCGAGATTGGACTGTTGATCGACGCAGGCGCTGTCCGCGTCGAGATTGGGAGAGTTTTCGCGCTAAGACAGGCGGCGGACGCCGAGCGCGCCTTGGAAGAGGGCCACGTCCGCGGTAAGATTGTTCTCAAGGTGGCGTAGTGGCGGCAACGCCTCGGCCGATCGGTCGCTGCCACAAAGGCAGACTGATTTTCAGCCTCATCGCTTCCCCGGTGGTAAGCCTCATCCGGCTGATCGGCCAAGGCGTATTCAGTCCCTGAACAGAAGTCCAGAACGCGACACTGCAAAGGCCGTCACGATAATCGCACCCGCTCGAAATGCTCTCCGGAAGGGTAATCGCCACCGCTAGAGCGTGGGCGCCCAACAGGCCTCCCAAGACGAGAATTGATGATATTGAGATCCACTTTGCGGGAAGTCCCGCGCAGGGAGCAGAGCGGCTAGATGTCCAGCACCCGACCGAGCAGCAAGAGCACGACGGCTACCGCCGAACTTCCCGCGAAGATTCCAAGCGGCTGGTGAAGCTCGTGGCCGCCCGATCAGAATGAACACGATCCTGGACGTGGTGCCCGCTGCAACCGGTCCCACGCAGTAGGGAAGCTGCAATCGCCTGAAGATCATGGCAACCAGCGGAGCGGTAAGAAGGATCGTTTCCAACGCGGGGGTGGATAGCTCGTCCACAGTTGCGCAATGCTCGGGCCCACCTCGGTTACCGAAGCGACTCCCGTCGAAGCTCCGATCGTGCCATGCAACTCCGGTGAGCGGGAGGTCTTAGTACGCGCTTGTCTTGGCCTCTACGGAATCGCGAAGCGCCTTAACGTCGTCCGGTGCAACCGGATCGGCTTTGTTTCCCCAGGCGTTTCGAATGTATGTCGTCACCGCCGCAATCTCGCGGTCCGAGAGCTTCCAGCCGAACGACGGCATCGAGAGCATATTCGGATTTCCGGGACCGGATGCGGCATGTCCGCCGTTCAGGACGAGCCGCACCACCGAAAAAGGCTGGTGAGACTGGACAGCAGCGCTTCCCTTCAGCGAGGGAAACATATTCTTCACCCCGTCGCCCCCAAGTTGATGACATGCCGAGCATTGGTCTGTGTAGATATTTTTCCCTGCGCTCATCACATTAGCGGCCGGCGCGGACGGCGCCTCCGCCGGCGAAGCGGCCAAGGATTTGAGGTAGATGGCAATTGCCTTCAGATCACCGTCAGTCATTTTGGACGTGGAGTCTTTGACGACTGCCGCCATCGGACCGTATGCGGTCGTACGGTCATTGCGCCCGGTCTTCAGAAAGGCAACTATATCCTGCTCACTCCAACCTCCCAGGCCGGTGCGGGAATCGCCGGTCAGGTTGGGCGCGAACCAGTTCTGGATTTCCGAACCTTGATAGCTTTGCGATGTCTTGGCGGCACCGAACACGTCCTTCGGCGTATGACATGCACCGCAATGCGCCAGACCCTCGACCAGATAGGCTCCCCGGTTCCATTCGGCGGACTTGTTCATGTCCGGCTTGAATTCGCCTGGGGTGAAGAACAGGCTGTTCCATCCTTCCATCGCGACACGGTGGTTCAGCGGCCATGGAAATTCATTGGGGCGCTGAACCGACCGCACCGGTTCCAGGGTGCGTAGATAGGCGCGAATGTCATCCACATCCTCGCGAGTTGCCTTGGTAAACCACGGATATGGGAAAGCGGGATAGAGTTTCCTGCCGTCGGAAGCGATTCCATCGTGCATGGCCCGATAGAACTGTGCTTCGGTCCAGGCGCCGATGCCCGTTTCGGCGTCAGGCGTTATGTTGGCCGAGTAGATCGTGCCGAAGGGCGTTTCGATCGGCCTGTTTCCGGCGAATGGATTGCCGTCCTCCGCAGTGTGGCATGCCACGCAGTCGCCGGCGGCGACCAGCTGCCGGCCGTGCTCCTGTTTAGCGAAGTCACCGATCTGACCATGCGCGAATGGGCCGAATACCAGCATTCCAGCGCCTGTCAGAGCGGCGCTGGAGATCAAGGCGAGAAGTGCGCTGCGGGTCATGACCGCACCAGCGGGCCCGGATGCTTGAGATACTGGCTGCGGATCGCTTCCGCTGCCCATAGCGCAAGCGCGCTGACGGTGCCGGTAGGATTATAGCCGCTGTTGTGGGGGAAGGCGCTAGCGCCGACGACGAAGAGATTTGGCACGTCCCAGTGCTGGAGGTAGCGATTAACCACACTTTCGCGCCGGTTGGCGCCCATGATCGCGCCACCTGTGTTATGCGTCGACTGATAGGGGACGATGTCGTAGTGCGGCCCGCGCGGCGATTTCTTGATCTCTCGCGGATGCATGGCTTTGGCGATTTCCGCCATCTTGCCCATGGCGAAATCCTGCAGCTTGAGCTCATTCTGCTTGAAGTCGAAGGTCATGCGCATCAGCGGCCGGCCATATACGTCACGATAGGTCGGATCGAGATCGAGACAGTTAACCTTGTTGGGCATTACTGCGCCCATCAAGGATATGGACATGGAGGTCAGGTAATTCTTAACGAATGCTTGCTTCCATTTGGCGCCCCATTTCGGGGTGCCCTCCGGCACCAGTTCCGTCTCGATCGGCCGGCCAGTGGTCATGTAGCCGGCAATATAGCCGCCATGGATGAAGCCGAGACCGGTGTGGTCGAAATTGTCTCCGTTCCAGTCATCGACAATCATGCCCAGCGCGCCGGCGCCGACAAACGGGTTGAGGACCTTGTCGTCGAAGAAGATGTCGACTGAGGGCGTGAGCTGATAGCAATAGTTCTTGCCGAGCGTTCCCTGGCCGGTCGCCGGATCGTACCTGGTGCCGATGCCCGAGGTCATCAGCAGGTGCACGTTGTGCAAGATGTAGGCGCAGACGATGACGAGCTCCGCCGGCTGCTCAAATTCGTTCCCCTGGGCATCGATGTAAGTGACACCGGTGGCATGCGTGCCGGATCCGTCGAGATTGATCCGCGTCACCTCGCATTCGGTCCGCAAGGTGAAGTTCTTGTTCTGCATGAGCACCGGCAGGATTGTGGTCTGGGCGCTCGCCTTGGAGTAATTGCCGCAGCCGAACTTTTCGCAGAAGCCGCAATAGGTGCAGGGCGCCATGCTGACGCCCAGCGGGTTCGTGTAGGCCTGGGACATGTTGCCGGAGGGGCAGGGGAACGGATGCAGCTTCAGGGACCCGGCTGCCTCACCGAACAAGGTAGGACCGTAGGTCTGTTTCATCGGAGGCGTGGGATAAGGCTTGGAGCGCGGGCCCTCGAAGGGGTTGCCTCCAGGCAGTTTCTTGCCACTCACGTTGCCGGCCTGGCCGGCGATGCCGCACAGCTCTTCCCAGCGCGTGTAGTGCGGCTCGAGCTCGTCATAGGTAACGCCCCAATCCTGAAGTGTCATATCCGCCGGTATCACGGTCTCGCCATAGCGAGCGGCGGTCTTGCCGCGGATTTCGAAATCGTACGGTAGGAAACGGAATGCCTGGCCGTTCCAGTGCAGGATCGAGCCGCCCACGCCGGTACCAGGCAGGAAGGAGCCGAGACGGCGCATCGGCAATGCCGTCTGGTCGGGTGTGTTGCGGAAGGTCAGCGTCTCCTGAGCAGTCTGCTCGAACAGATGCCCTTGATAGCGATAGCGCAGTTCATCCTGGATGAAGGATGGAGCAAAGTCGGTGCCGGTGTCGCGCCAGCTGCCGCGTTCGAGCGCAAGCACGTCGTGGCCGGCCGCTGTGAGTTCCTGCGCCATGATTGCCCCGCTCCAGCCGAACCCGACCAGCAGCACATCGACGCTTGGGAGCCTTTGCGCCATCGATCGCTAGCCGGTGCTGTTCCACCCGGGGCGGCCGCGAATGCCAACCGGCGGCTGGTCATAGTGTTCGCCGTGTCTGTCCAGCCAGTCCAGGTAGTTGTAACGGGCGCCGGGAAAGCCGAGCATCTTCCAGCCGGCCATGTCCTTGTTGCCGCCATAGATCGGGTCCGAAAACATTCCTTCCTTGGTGTTTTGCCAAAGCATCTTGAAAAACGTCTTGGCATCGGCTCCCCCGAGATCGAGTTTGCCACCTTCGAGGTCCGACAGGATGGCCTCCTGCGCCTCGGACGACAGATCGGCGAAGAGCTTGCCGCCCTGCGACGACATCACGTGTTCGTCTATTGCCTTGATTGCCGCCCGATAGAGGGCGGACGGCGTCATGCGGGACTGAAAGCCCTGCGTGTCTTGGCCCTTTCCCCAAGGTCCCTGCATGTACCAGGTGCCCGCGCGACCGTAGGCCCCGGCAAGCTGGTGATCGATGAACAGCGGCACACCGCATTCCTTCGCGCCTGGGCCAAGATTATCCTCCGGAATAAGCCTTTCGGTCGCCGCTTCCACGAACACTGCCTCCTCGGGCGTGAAGAAGAGATAACCTGGCTTCTCGAGTGGCGCTGGCGCATCGGCCTGGTGTGGCAACCAGGGATCATCGGCACCGCCTTTTATTTCACGAGCTGGGGCCTCATTCGCGCCTAGCGCTATCGACGCGGCCGCCACCGATGCTCCTGCCGCGAGGATCTGACGGCGGCTAAAAGTGCCTGAGGGCATGGGAACGTCCATCGACTGATCTGCTGAGACAGAACAGCGCGGACGACGAATTGTTCCCGGCTTGCACATACTATCTGTAACGGCATCCGATCGGGCGCGTTCAGGCTGGTCCTGTTGGACTGCACTGTCGCCATCCGTAAGTTTGACTGTTTCATTTCGAGGCGCTTCGCACTGGTTGCAGCGATGCAGTGACTTGCCGAATTCCAGCGGCTATTGCCGGGGTGCGTTGCGCTTGAGGGCAAGTGCGTCGAAGCCCTGGCGATCGCAATGCTTGGCCTGCCTTGGCGCAAGCTGCCGTTTTGATTTATTGGAATGATGATGGCTACACATCCGTCGCCGACGCAGCATCCGTTGCCAGTGTATTGATCCGCAGGGTGACAGGATAACCACCCCAGCAGTTCTCAATCGGATTGGCCAAACTCGCGATCCCGCCGGCCTGGAGCGACGTCTGGATTTCGCCACACCCTAACGGTCCGGCCCAGCATCTGGCCGCGACAACCGAGATCGCAAACATTATCGCTATCATCCCAGTTGGAGCGGCTTTTGCGCTGATGCAAAATATTCGAGCTGGTCGGAGACACCCGAAGCTTTTTGTCCTGCGCCTTGCTAGCGTACGTTGGCGTCGGCTTTGGATTGCATGTCGCGGTTCCGCAATTGACAGTTCTGGTCGCTACGACCGATCAAATAGGCGATTATATATTTGACAGACCCAAGGGGTCATAGGAATATAATCAGGACGGGCCGGCGTTTACTATATTCGAAATTAGCGTGGACGTTTTATCGGCTCTGAGCGTTCATTGAATCGTGATGTCTAGATTCTTCTTCGACCTCACTCACAGTGGGGATGTCTACCACGACGCGCGAGGAACGAACCTCCCTGGCCTAAGAGAGGCCAAAGAACGCGCCTTCGAGATCGTTCGCAGGTTGGTCGTGGGAGCAAACAGCCGCGATGTCGTTTGCACTATTCGCGACATCACCGGCGGAGAGCTGATGCAAATCAGGATTGAGTGCGTGATTTCTGCCGAGACTGAAAAGCCCCAGCACTGAGGGGGATCAGCGCTGGGGCCAGAGGTCATGTACGAGCTACCCTGCATGTCCGCTTATGAGCATGTGCTGATACGGTAAACGAATGGTGGATGGCCGGTGCAGTGGGGATTTTGGGGGGGTGCGCCGCACCGGCCAATGCGGGGTTCGGCGGCAACAACCCGTTCCCGCGCTGATTAATCTATGGCATATTAGAACTTGCTCAATTAGGACCAAATGCTCTGGCTGGCCCGGGCCGAAAGGCGCTTAGGGTCGCGCCGGCCCTATCCCGTTCCCTCGGATGAATGCGGCATCCCCTATCCCATGATTGCTCCGTTCGGCGGCTTGATGTTCGCCCATTGAAGGGCGATGCCAGCGCATGCAGCCTGCATATCGGCGCGGAGTAGACCTTGCCGTTGAAGCCATCGAGCGTCTGGCATAGAGCCTGCTCGGGCGTCGCTTCCGCCTCGAACGGATGGTCGCGCAAATAGGCGGAACAACATGCGCTCGCGGAAGGTCGTCGCGGTGTGGCCTTAGCCGTTCGCGCCATCGCGGCATCTCTCGATCGAATGAGGAAATTGCGGACGTGACCGATACCCATGGTGACTCGGATCGGCTTTCGATCCCGCATCCGTCGAGGAAAACCATCTACGCGGCCCTTATAGGCAATCTGTTGATTGCAATGTCGAAATTCATCGCGTCCGCGTTCACCAACAGTTCTGCGATGGTTAGCGAGGGGGTGCACTCGTTAGTCGACACCAGCAACGAAGTGCTGCTTTTGCACGGCCTCAACCGTTCGACAAAACCGCCGGACGATAGTCACCCCCTTGGGTACGGACGAGAACTCTATTTCTGGAGTTTCGTTGTCGCGTTGCTTGTCTTTGCCCTTGGTGCCGGCATTTCCTTCTATGAGGGCATAACTCACATTCTCAACCCGGCATCCATAGAGAATGCAGGCGCGAATTTGGTTGTCCTAGCTCTTTCCGCGGTGTTCGAAGGCTATTCCTGGCGCGTCGCCTTCAAGAAGCTCAGGTCATCCAAAGGGAGAAGCAATTACCTGCAAGCAATCCGCCAAAGCAAGGATCCAACCACTTTCACTGTGCTGCTGGAAGACTGCGCCGCATTAACTGGCATTGGTATCGCCTTCGTCAGCATCACCTTGTCTCAGCGTTTGGATATGCCGATGTTGGACGGGCTTGGCTCGATATGTATCGCCATCTTGCTCGCGTTGACCGCATATTTCCTGGCGCAGGAATGCAAGGGATTGCTGATCGGAGAGCGTGCCGCGCCGGCCGTCGAGGCCGCGATCTCAAAGATGGCAAAAGAGGATCCCGCCATTCAGCAAGTCAACGGTGTGATCACGGTCCATATGGCGCCGGACCAGGTAGTGGCGGCGCTCAGCGCGCACTTTCACGACGAAGCAAACGCCGACGATATTGAAGAATGCGTCGAACGCCTGGAGACGAGGCTAGCCTCCGAGCGCCAGGAAGTCACAACACTATTCGGGAAGCCACAAACGGGCCGGCGATGGAGCGGCAGCGGCCCTTCGGTTCCGACCAGTCCGTAATCACCCCGTGATGGCGGTTGGCATTCTGCTTCCCATCGGCGTCGATCGATGACTATTTTCGGAACATCGCCTCGCAGCGCTCGTTTGGTGCCATACGCATCTGGAAACGAGGAGTTGAAGCCATGCCAACACCGAGCGGACATACTGACGCCATCCGTGCCTCACGCGTGATCGGCACCAAGGTCTACAATTCGGCTGGAAAAGACATAGGAACGATTGAAGACGTCATACTCGAAAAAACCGCCAATGGCATCATGTTTGCCGTCATTTCGTTCGGCGGTTTTTTAGGGATCGGCGAGAAGTATCATGCGATTCCTTGGTCCCTGCTGGATTTCGATCCCAATCGGGGAGGCTATGTCGTGCCCTATAGCGTCGAGCAACTCAGGGCAGCGCCGGCATATTCTATTGACGAACTGACCACCGACGATGGTAGGCCGGCTCGCGAAGCTTCCTTTGGCTACTGGCATGTCGAGCCATACTGGCAGTGAACTTCATGCACATTGCGCCGCAAGACGCACGCGAGGCAACTGGTGACACGCAAGTCTCGCGCAAATGCTTCCAAGAAGGCGGCAGTCGAGCATCAAGATTGCAATGCGATGGAAGGAAGCAGCTGCGCCCAAGACGTCGGCCGGTGACGATCTTGCCCATCGCACGGAGGGGAACCGTGCCTTCGACAAAAACCGCCACCGCGCATCCCAGGATGGCGATGAGCCGCTGGATGACGAGGGAGAACTCGTCACTTCACAAAATCCGTCGAAGCGAGATATCGACGAGCCGTGATTAGGCATTCGTCCGTCAACTTGCCAGCGGTATTGTCAGCTGACGCAATCCGGGAATTGGCGAGGATCAAGCGACGAGCAAGAGCCGCAAACTTCGGGGAGAAAGCAAACGGCTGGCCCGCGACAGGAGCGTAAGCCAGCCTCCATTGTTGTTACCGACAAAAGACTGGAGCAAGCGATGCCCGGAAGTAGAACCCGTGATAGCAAGTTCGTATCCTGGAAAGTGTGAGAACACGAACAATGCGCGCAAAAACTAATAAGCCAAAGCGGAGCTGAAGCGATCGGCTGCTGAACGCAGGTCGGCAGTTCTCCTGTTGCGTGCTTGCCAAGTACAGCTTGGACCTCCTACCATTTCACTGCGAATCCAGTTTTGTCGGACCAATCAACTCTCGGCTTTCATGGTCTTTGCGATCTTCAGCAGCCTTTCACGGTCATGCCCGTGTTCCCGGATGAGCTCGCGCGCCTGTTTCGGCGAAAGATCGGTGTTTTCCGCCAGGAAACGCACGTTCGGATCATCGCCGCCCTTGGTGGGCAGCTTTTGGTCATGCTGCGCATCGCCCGCACCCGGACGAGATGAGATTTCGCTTTCTTGCATCATCTTCTCCTTCCGACATGAACCAAGCTTCTGAAAGAGGAGTGGTTCGCAGTAGTAATATGGACCGTCCACGTGCGCATACCGGAGTACGGTATCAGCCGGTCAGCTTCTGTTTGATCTTGGTCACAATGCCAACGCCCTGGTCGGTGCCCATGAAGCGGTCTTCTATCTCGGCCCATTGCGACATCTCGACGATGTCCTCGAAATTCTCCAGGGACACGCTTCGCTCAGGATCCATGGCATCTCCCTCACGTAGACCGTCGAGCGCCTCCTGGATCGCGCGAACCGCCCGGAACAGAACCGAGGTCGGGTAGAGGATCATGCTGAAGCCGAATTCATGCATCGATCGCGGCGAGCGCCATGGGGTCTTGCCGCCGCCCTCGAGAATGCTGGTGGCCAGCGGCACGCCCTTGAAGGCGGCACCCACTTCCTTTAGCTCCTCGACGCTGGTCGGTCCTTCGACATAGATGCCGTCCGCTCCCGCATGGAGGTACTGCTTGCCGCGCTCGATCGCGTCGGCAAGGCCGTTCGGCTCGGCGGCATCGGTGCGCGCCATAATGAAGAAATCGGGATTGCACCGCGCTGCCACCGCGGCGCGGACTTTCTCAACCATTGCCTCGGCCGGAATAACGCGCTTGCCCGCCATATGGCCGCAGCGCTTCGGCGGCTGCTGGTCCTCGATGAACAGCGCCGAAGCGCCGATAGCCTCGTAGCCACGCACCGTCCTGGTGACGTTCTTCACATCGCCATAGCCATCATCGCCATCGACGAGCACCGGCAGGCTGCAGGCATCTATGATCTCCTTGGCTTTCGCATGGTTCTCGCCATATTGCTCCAGGTCGATATCCGGCACACCATGCATGTGCGCGGCAAGCGCAAAGCCGCCGATTTGGTAGGCAGGAAAGCCGGCGCGCTCGATGAGCCGGGCGGTGAGAGCATCCGGAGCCGATGGCAGGATCAACGGTGAGTGGCCATCGAGCACGGATTTCCAGGAAGGACCGTCGGCAGAGCGATTGAGGCGCATCGGGTGGAGACTCCGCGGCAACTTATTCGGCATTCTCTTCGTCCTTGCGCCGCGAAACTTCTTCTTTGCGGCGCAGTACCTCATCGGCGCCCAAGATGTTCTTCGTGCGGCCGTAGATGGCGGTCGATACGACTGACGGCGAATCGCTCGCCGGGAAACTGTCTTCCAGGCCCGACTGCAACTGCTCTTCCAGAGTATCCGGATTCTCGGAACGCCCTTCCGTGCGGCGACCTTCGATCTCTTCGAGAGTTTGCTTGGCATAGGGATGCTCGCCAGCTCTGTGCACCGATAACACAATGGGCTCGATCGCGAACTCCTTCATCGCGTCGGTATCCGGCGTGATGACGCGGGTCTCCTCGACGAATGCACAAGAGATCTTTCCAATTGCTCCAGTGCCTCCTTTCCCTCGCGCTCCGCTAGCATCACCGTTAGCGAGTTGATGAGGGCGGGGCCGAACGTCGGATAAGCTTCCATGCTCGTCTGGTCGCTACGATCAATGCAATCAACCTGCTTAGACATGTGAGCTCCAGCAGTTGCAGACGTGGTCATCTGGATAGGCTCGGGCTAATTCGCGCCATGCAAATCAACCGGATAAGTTCGAACTGGTTCCACTTCGACGAGGTCGACGAGCGGCGTTCGTACGAAGGAGCCAAAGCGACTTTGCATTGACCGCGAGCCGAGTCGATGCACTAGGTGCCTACCGGGGATGGTGAGGAAGCTGCGGCTTTTTCGGCTGCTTCGGCGCATCGCTTTCTGAAATCTTCCACCTCCGCTTCCGTGAGATGTTCGATGCCGATGAAGTCGTTTTTTGCGCGACCCGATCGAATGAGCTCATCGAGCTTGGCCTGTATCGCCCCGCCGTTACGGTTCTGAGTGTTTTGAATCAGAAAGACCATCAGGAAAGTAACGATGGTGGTTCCGGTGTTGATAATCAGCTGCCAGGTCTCGGAATATTGGAAAAACGGGCCGGCAATGGCCCAAACGACCAGCGAAAGGAGGCTCAAGGCGAAGGCCCATTCCCGTCCTGCGGCGTAGGCGACAATCTCCGCGAGCCAATTGAACTTTTTTTCCATGTTGAACTCCGATCTGGGCCTGCCCTTTTTTTGCGCGAGACGCTCAGGCGCTGGCAATGATGAACGCGGCGAAGGCATGCAAGTTTCAGCAGCTCGAACGAGCGCTCGGGATTCTCGCTCTGGGGAAGATTAGGTGCGGACACCTGGCTGGCAGAACACGATATCGGACGACAAGAAGTTGGCGTGATGAATGGCGACCTCATCAGGATGGTCAAAGCCCGCGCGGCGGCCGCGGCGGGTTCTCCTACTACGCCAAAACCGGTTCGAATTCACCCGTAGGCGCTGCAGGCTGCAAACACCTGCACCTACGATCCGGGTCCTGAGTTCCAGAACGACCGCTACAACGTTTCGCCTTCATAGGACCGCTGGACTAGCCGATTTCGAAGGATCGCGTGCCTGACGATCTGCGCCGCGAAATCGAGCAGTTCTTCCTGTCATCGTGCTGGGTTCTGCCAAGGCGACGCCGCAAGTGCCCACTCTGTTTAAAAAGGGATGAAGAGTTTCTCGGGGAAGGTAATAACGACACGTCGATTGTCGTCTCTCATATTTTGATGAGTGCCCACCGAACGATCGCGACCCCGGCCGGCAGACCGGAGCCGCATCGCCAAGCTGGACCTTGCCAAGCAAACCGAGCGTGTATCGGGCGCCTTACGCGGCCGACTGCATGGCCCGCTTGTTTGCACCGCTTTCGCCAAGCTTGGTAAGTGTCTCGTCGGTAGCGGATTCCTCCTTGAGGGTTTCGCGCAACAAGGGCAGGGCGTCTTTCAGCCCCAGTTCCTCCGCCCAGACGATCAGCGTGCCGTAGCGCGCCATCTCGTAATGTTCGACCGACTGGGCGGCCGCTACAAGGCCGGCGTCGAGGGCCGGCTCGTCCTTGTATTTCTCGAGGATTTCCGAACCTTCTTCGATAATGCCGTCGATCGCGGGACAGGTCTTGCCCCGTGCCGGCTTGCCCAGCATTTCGAAAACCTGCTCGAGCCGATCGACCTGGCCTTCCGTCTCGTCACGATGCTTTTCGAAGGCCGCACTCACTTCTTCCGACTGCGCCGCGTTGGCCATCTTCGGCAGCGTCCTCAGGATCTTCTTCTCTGCATAGTAGATGTCTTTCAGGCCGTCGACGAACAGGCTTTCCAGGCCGTTCGCCGCGCCGGACGAACTTCTCTTCGCCATCAATGTCTCCTTTGTTCGATTCCTTGAACAAAACAAAACCAGCAGGACCAACCGATGTTCCCGGCGCAATATTTTGTGACCGCGGTCGACAGGACGAGCCGAGGTGCGGGCGGATATCACTTCGGCGGGCCCTTACCGGATGTAATTTGGTCGAACATGCTGAGTGCGGCGCTTGGCCCGGCTTGCTCAAGCAGACCCTGCTCGGTGGCTACCTTCTTGAAGGCGGCAAAGGCGATTGCCGGGCGGCAAATCCCCTTGGTCGCGTCGTCCACTAGGCGGGCCGCTTTGAGATAGGCTGCTGAGTCCTTGCTCTTCCATGTCCCGCCAAGAGCCTTCTTGGCGTCGGCGATCGATGAAACCACCATCTTACCGCCATTGGCGAAATGGACAGTGAGCGGCAGGAATCTGCTCAAGGCTCTTTCGCCGTCCTAAGCATTCGCGCACGCAGCGGGCGGGCTCGACGCAAGGCAGCGATCAGGGCCACAGCCGAGCGATAATTGGTCCGAAAGCATTTCATGACGCCATCACATAGTTGAGATCGCATAAACGAAAATGCTGCAGGGTAGTTGCATCCAGCCGACCAAGCGGCGGCCAAAAAATGGGCTACTTGTTGCGCCGGCCGGGTAAACGACGCGGGACGGCTGACCGCCGTGGTTACGGACTCAACAGACCTCGCGACCAATGCCTGGACCGGCTTTGGGAACAGGCGGAACGGCGACTTGCCGGCGCGACAATTCGGCTGACGGACGGCGCCAGATTTCGACATCCCGGAGCCCCCTTCCTCCAAAACAGTGGTCGGCGGGCACCCATCGCAGTCGGCTGCGTTCAAGCTTAGTCTGCGTGCTGAGATTTTCGCATGCTGCCGACCGCGAACCAGCACCTGCGGAGCGACACCAACCTTTTCTGTCCGCATGCGTTGTCTTTCGAAAGCGAAGGAGAAACCGATGCCGACGAAATCCGCCAAGATGACTGAATCCGCAACTCCGATGAAACCCGCCACACGGACCAACTCGACCTCCGAGCAGGCAGCAAGCAAGCAACGCAGCGTCCAGCGTAAGGTCGACGCGGCCGATCATACCAAGCCGAGTGGGAAATCGCAGGGGGCGATGCAGGCTGGAGCGCGCAGATATCCGGTGCCACCGTTCCCGAAGCAGCATCATCCGAAGCCCGGCGAGGAATGGGCGGTCGAGCCGGCACCGCTCTATGATGCGCCATTCTGGCAGGGATCGAACAAATTGGAGGGCCAGGTGGCGTTGATTACCGGCGGCGACTCCGGTATCGGCCGCTCTGTGGCCGTGCTGTTCGCCCGGGAGGGGGCGAATGTTGCCCTGGTCTACCTCAGCGAGGACCGCGACGCGAAGGCGACAAAGCGAGCGGTCGAGGCCGAAGGCAAGAGCTGCATCACCATACGCGGCGACGTTGCCAAGCGGACCTTCTGCCACAAGGCGGTGGAACAGACGTTGAGAGCCTTCGGCAGGCTCGACGTGCTCGTCAACAATGCCGCCTTCCAAGTACATTCATCCGATTTTGCCGAGCTTACGGAGCAGCATTTCGACACCACTCTGAAGACCAATCTCTATGGCTATTTCCATATGGCGCAGGAGGCTGTCCCGCACATGAAGCCGGGCTCCGCGATCATCAACACCGGTTCTGTCACCGGCATTGAAGGCTCCAAGGATCTTATCGACTATTCGATGACGAAGGGCGGAATCCACGCCTTCACGCGGGCACTTTCGGGCAATCTCATCAGCAAGGGCATCCGGGTCAATGCCGTCGCGCCCGGGCCGGTATGGACGCCGCTCAACCCATCCGAGAAGGAGGCGGAGGACGTTTCACAGTTCGGTGCCCAGACTCCGATGAAACGGCCCGCTCAGCCCGAAGAGATCGCTCCGGCCTATGTATTTCTCGCTTCGGCGCAATGCTCCAGCTACATTACCGGCGAGATCCTGCCGATCATCGGGGGCTATTGACCACGCGGGGACGTCATAAGCTAGCAGCGCTTCTCGCTGTACCTGGTGTCCGGCCTGACGCCTGGCGGCGCAGGCGCTGATCAGCCGAAAAGGCTAGCAGCCGCAGGAACGAGAAGCGGAGTCGACAGCCATCCCCCGCAATGGTGAGACGCGGAAAGGTGCGGCAGTCTTCAACACTGCAGCGGCGAGCCGAAGCCGCCGCCCGCCGACGACAAGAACGCAGCGCGCCCCCTCCGACTGTCCGCCGACTGGCAGCAGCATGCCTGCAGGCAAGCCGGGCGACCCTGCCGCCGCAGAGATCGAAATAGGTTTCGGAATAATCCGGCTCCTTGTTGACGCCGACCAGCCGCGCCAGCCGGACCTAGTGCCAAAGAGAGCAGGGCGACTTTTCCGGCGTTATGCCCTGGCCAATGAAGCGGCAGTCGAGCTCTTGTCCCATCCGGGCCGCTCGTCAATTGTGGGCAAGTGCGTGGCAAGACGTCAAGCATCCGAGCCTGCGGCTCCCCGTCCCAAATAGACGGTGAGCGAAGAGCCGCCGCTCCAGGTGTCCGTCAAACCTGAGTCCATCATCTTTAAGGTGGAACTAATACACGGCTTTGCAGTTTGGCCCCTCAGCGGCGTCGACTTGAGGGGCCGTAAATCGAAATCCGATGGGCCGCGCTCCCAAGCCAGGAGCGGGAGAACGCCGTCAGGCGTACGCCGGATCGGCAAGGTAAATCGGCTCCAGGTCTTCTTCGCTTCCCTTACCTGGCGTTTGGAACGAAAGCCAATTCGGCGGATTGGTATTTCGTCTCGACAATATAGGAGGTCGCTATGGGACGCGGTATATTGCTTTGGCTGCTCGGGGTTCCAATTCCGATCATCATTCTGCTCATGCTGTTCGCACGGTAGGAGCGTCAGATGAACTCCACAATTACTGAAGTTGACGTTTCCGGCGCAAAGGAGTCTTCATCAACCGCCGTAAGCTGGGGCCCGATCATCGCGGGTGCTCTCGCTGCATCGACGCTCACGATCATTCTCATGCTGGTCGGCTCCGGACTTGGGCTGACGATGGTTTCACCCTGGACTGGTGCAACTGCGTCGATTGCCACTTTCGCGGTCTCAGCCGCGGTTTGGTTGGTCGTCGTACAGTGGCTCTCGGCCGGCCTCGGTGGCTATCTGACCGGCCGCCTTCGGACAAAATGGGTCGGCGTCCATGATGACGAAGTCTATTTTCGCGATACGGCACATGGCTTCCTTGCCTGGGCGCTGGCAACGCTGCTGGTTGCCGGCGTCCTTGGCTCCGCTCTATCCGCAGCGGTTGGCGCGGGGGTGCAGGCGACTTCCAACGTCGCATCGGCTGCGGCGGCGGGAGCCACATCTGCGGCCGCGAATGCGGGCGGCACGGCTGACAGCAACAGCCTGGGCTACTTCGTCGATGCGCTGTTCCGTCCAGCTGATGCCGGAGCCGTCGCTCCGGCTGGACAGAACGATGCCGGTTCGACCGCGCAGGCATCGCGCATCCTAGTAGTGGGTGCCGCTAGAGGCGAGGTGTCGGCCGACGACAAGAGCTATCTTGCGAAGCTGGTCGCGTCGCGCACCGGGCTTTCACAGGCCGATGCAGCCAAGCGCGTCGACACCGTCCTCGCTGGCATGGAAGATGCCAAGAACAAGGCGAAGGCAGCCGCCGACACGGCTAGGAAAGCAAGCGCCACTTTTGCGCTGGTCGGCGCCCTGTCGATGATCGTCGGCGCCTTCATCGCCAGTGTCGCGGCGACGCTTGGCGGGAAGCAGCGCGATGACGACGAAGCGCATTTGGTTCGCGGCTGACAGCCACGCCAGGAGCCTGGGTGTCCGGAGCGGCTCGAAGCGTCGGGCCGCTCTGGTCTTCGCCCAATGCAATTCCAAATCGAACCTCGACGCAAGGCACGATCAGTGCCGGTCTTCCGCTATCTTTCGAGCGGCGGAACACGCCGATTGGCCGAGGTGGCGGCGCCACCGAGCAGGGAGGCGATCAGCGACGAACCTTTCGATGCGCTCTCGCAGCCGAGTATCGTATCACGCTTGCCGGCGGAATCTATGAAGCGAGGATAGCTGACTACGTCCGGGAGGGCCTGCGCCAAAGCGTGTCGCCTGAATCCGTTTTGTCGCCATGCGCTTTGCACGCGGCGCTCTCCGCCTAGTGCTTCCGCTTTCCGCCGTCCGGAGCCTTGCGCCCCAAAGTCTCCTGCGCTTTGCGCATTAGCCGTAGCGCTTCGTCCGGAGTGAGGCCGCATTTCCGGGCGAAATAAGCCGCCTCGGAAGCTTCCGATCGAGAGGCTGTCGCTATGGCCGACAGGGCAGATCTCGATTTCTTCTTGGCCATCGGTTCACCTCGCGGTGAATTGTTTAGTTCAGTTAATAACGTTTAGGTCAGTTAAATAACGTCGTCGTTGTTCGACGACTTGTAATATCTGCGTTGCCAATGCCGCACGCCACCCTGGGGCTGCGGCATCGTTCATTCAAGGGCCCGGTCTACCAACCTTGACGGTTCGCCCAGTCGTCGACGTCGCGGCGCACACGATCCTTCTCGATGCCATAACGTTCCTGGATTATGCCTTCGAGCTGGTCGCGCTTGCCGGCGATGCGGTCTAGGTCATCGTCGGTGAGTCTGCCCCACTGCTCCTTGACCTTGCCTTTGACCTGCTTCCAATTCCCTTCGACACGATTCCAATCCATGGTCCAAAGCCTTCTATGGTTTACACTTGATACAAACGGCGGCGATGTCCGAGGGTTCCTGCAGAGAGCGCCTTTATCACGAATTATAGAGGCAGCGGAGTTGGCGGCCACCAGGCTCCATTCTCTTGGCCATTGGCAAGTCGTCATCGGCTGGTGATCAGCCTGATCGCCATCTCCTTTGGCCCGCCGACGCGCTGACAATCGTGCTGCTCCGGCATCACTATTCCGCTCAGGCCTGGTGCTGTTCCGCGCCGAGGCTGACGGCGCTTTGGCATCGGGACCTTCACACAACGCTATCACGCGGGTGGCGATGCAGCGGTGGGTGATGATCCCGACCAGCCGGACGCTCTCACCCACAGCCACCGCTCCTGTGTCGAGCTTGCTCATCATTCGCATGAGGTCGCGGATTGACTGTTTGGGATTCGCGACGGTGACGTCCTCTGTCACGCAACTGCCGACTTCCATGGCCGATCCCTTTCTCAATCGAACCGGGCGCAAGTGACGATAAACGACCTCAGGATTATGGGCGCAAAAGCCGGAACACGAACATCTTTGACGGCCTCATGACGGCAGCGGTTTTTGCAACCTCGGCTGGTTTCGTCGCGAGTTGGTTTCGGTTGGTGGGGCCTCAAGATGGATCGTCGGTTGTGACTCTTAAGCAAGTTCGTTGCGGGTAGGAACGATCCTGTTTTTCGCGCATTCTCCATGATCATTATCCGTCAACTGTCGCCATAGGGGTCCGAATCGTGTTTCCCAAAGGCCATGCCGCGCCTGACTGCGAGCCGGGAGAAATCGCCGTCGCGGATCTTATTCCCGCCTTGCGAGCTTTTGCGCGCAGCTTTTGCCGTGTGCCCGATGATGCCGATGATCTGGTTCAAGAGACTTTGACCAAGGCACTTGCGAACTTGGACAAGTTCGAGCCGGGAACTCGCTTGAAGTCGTGGCTTTTTACCATCATGCGCAATACGCATTACACACGGGTCAAGGCGGCAGCCAGAGAAGCGCCTGGGTTGCTTGACTGTGCATCCAGTCGGCCGGTTTCGGAAGCCTCGCAGGACTGGTCCATTCGGGCCAAGGAAGTCTACCAGGCTATCCAGAAGCTTCCGGAACATCAGCGTGAAGTATTGATGCTGATCGGTGTTTTGGGCGTCAGCTACGAAGAAACAGCACAGATATGCAATTGCGCGGTCGGAACCGTCAAAAGCCGTCTCAACCGCGCGCGTGGAAGCGTTCTGGAATTTCTTGATGAAAGCTCATCCCAAGCGCTAGTTGAAAGACGCGACCATCTTCTGGAAGATCACTGGGGCAAAAGTGCTGACAGGTATCGATGAAGTCTTGCGTCAGTTCTGCGTTTTGCAGCGACGCTTTTGGATCAGCGCATTTTGCAGCTCAATCGCGAGCTTGATCAGGCGGTCAGGAACCTTCTCCTGCTCGATCGCGGTCAACAACGACGCAATCTCCTGGTCTATGGTCAGGCTTGCCTGATTGGCGAGATCGCTCGAACGAGGCATGACATTCTCATAGCAAATAGGGTGCCATCGAAATTGAGTGAGACCATAGACAGCCAAAGTTTGCAAGTCGCGTCCGGCCGCCGATCGGCTTCGTCTCCGCACTAGATTGTGGACAGAGCAAAACCTTCTGCCTTAGCCCAATACCCGATCCGTTAGCGCGCCTGTCAAGTCTTGAGAGGGCCACCATAAGCTCGGTCTTCGGGAGCCGGTTTGCAGCATGGTACTGATACTGACCGGACTGGATCCGATCGCTGTCGAAGCCGCGTTGCTTTCTGTGCTGTTTCTTGTCCCGCTTCGACAGGATGTCATTTTCGCCAACTATGTCGTAACCTTCGTCATCGCTCGGGCCCGGCGCCTTTGCCCTCAGCGCCGCGGCCCATCTTGCCGCCGGATGCCATTCTCCTTCTCCCGGAGCTGCCAGCTTCCGCACAAGTGGTCTGGCGCCCGAACTTCGGTGCAACCGTTATGTTCCACCGGTACGACGAATAAGAAAGGCGGTGCCGTCCCAATGACGGAAAGGCATCTCGCTATCGACGACGATGTCCATGGCGCAGGCTTGGACGATCCGGCGGATATCGGAGGAAGCGGCGGCGGGCGACATCCGGTATGAATAGTTGAGAATTGCCGCCATGCCTCCTGGCCGCAACACGCGTGCCATTTCGATAAAGTGCTGCTCGGCGACGCCGGCGAGTACCAGGTATGGGAAACTGTCTACCGCCAACACGCCATCAAAACCGGCGTCGACGAATTCGCCGAGGTCGAGGCCGGAGGTCTTGCGGAACTCCACGTTGCTGAGCCCGGCGCACCGTCGACGCGCGGCGGCGATCATCTTGGTCGAAATATCGATGCCCACAATATGCTTTGCCTTCGTGTGGAGGGCGCATTCGAAGCGGCCAATGCCGCAGCCGATATCGAGAATTCTCTTGTCCCCACCTGAAAAGCCTTGTCGCTCCAGCCAAGCAGCGATCTCGGTCGTTGTAGCCGAGAGCTTTTCCTCGTCACCAAGCGAGGAAAGTTGAACGCTGGCCGCCGGAGAGATGGCGACAGCCTCGTCAAAGCAACTGGCCAGCCGGCGCACCGTCATCTCACCCGTTTCGCCACTCGGGCGGTCGTGGCACACGGAAGCTGCCGTTGACCGGAGATCGTTAAAGGCATCCACGTTGCGAGCAAGAAGCATGGCTATGTCCTCGAGCCAGCTTCTCTGCCGGACAGCGCTTACACGCATGTCCAGTGCGACCTCCGCCAATACTGCCGCACGAGTATCCGTCTTGACGGCCAATCTGGCGACTGCGACTTCGGGGGACAGGTCTTCTGTCATGCACTTCCTTAGAACGTGCCTGGCGACCATAATTTCCTTGTTTGTCGCGCTCACCGCGCACTCCGAGTCCAAACCCTTTGCGCCGTCCATCGGTCGACCGCTCCCCAGCCATATTTGTAGCTTTCCCGGCCGCGCAGAAAGTCGAACTCTCTCGCGCCGTCCTGATGGGCCGACACGATGGCTTCGCCTATCAGAATGGTACCGGGGTTCTCGTCTGCGTAAGCGGGGTCGAAGCCGCCGAGATAAGCATAAGCGCGGTCGCGGTGGTGAAAACCGTAATAGGTGCCGACGACAGCATCATCGATTTCGATCACCCAACACCGGGCCAAATTCTTCGCGGCGAGGCGCGGCAAGGCCTCGCGATGAAATCGGATAGCGCTGTCCGTCAGCACGCCGTCCCCTTGTCCGGCCCACCGAGCGCTGTGCAGACGGATTAGCTGCCCGAGAAACATCTGCGGAGCGGCATCCGCCCGCTTGATCGTCACCCGGCCTTTCCGTTGCGCTGCTCTCAAAGCGCGACGTAACTGGCGTCTCCGGCGCGCGGGAACCGAGCATGTAAGCGCGTCATCGCCAACTAAAGCAAGCACGGGGCAGGCGGCATGGGTGGCAGACAGGCTCTCTTCCGTATTGGGCAGCACAAGATTCAGGGATGCGGCCTCAGTCGGAAGGTCCGGCAGAATCCATTGCGACCATTCGAGCGAAAGCACAGTTTCGGCAATCAAGGTCCTTACGGCTTCTTCGAACTTGGGCGCGCAAAGAACATCAAGGTAGTCGCTTAGCGATATCCCGATCGGAAGCAGGCGCGAACTGGAGCCGTTCCGTTCGAGGTAGAGTGGTGCCAGGCCAACGAGTTCACTTCCACTCCATACGGCGATTGCCGAGAGATCACCCGGCGCGAATGTCCGCCACCACGGCACGAGCCAGGCGGGCGACTGGAAGGGCGTGGCACAGCTGCATTGCAGCCACAGCGGCCACCAATGCGGCTCGAGTTCGTCGAGCGCACCGTGGTGCCGGATGATATCGGCATGAAGCGCGCTCACCGAATGGCCTCCAGCCGTGCGCGGGAACCGCCGAGCTTGGCCAATGCCCGATAGGCATCCAAATAGGCCGAGATCATGCGATCGAGCGAGAAGCGATCTCGAGCTACGCGCAGGCACGTTTCGTTGTCGAGGTCGGCCGAAGCGTTGATAGCTATCGCCATCTCGTCGATGCCATTGACCAGAAAGCCGGTCTTGCCGTGCTCAACGACGTTAGGCAGGGCACCATTCGGGAAGGCTACGACAGGCGTGCCGCAGGCGAGCGCCTCCATGGCAACAAGCGAGCTCGTCTCCGCGGCAAGGCTCGGAACGACCAGGCAGCGGGCGGCATTGAGAAGCCGCCGCTTGGCAGAAAAACCGAGCGGTCCCAGGAAGCGGCGGCGCCTATCAAGTCGAGGTTTCACCTCGTCGGCGAAATACTGGGCGTGTGTCCGGTAGGGATAGAGTTGTCCGCCGATCGCAAGGGGTACCGCAGCGCGCCTGGCGGCTTCAATCGCCAAATGGATGCCTTTTTCCGGGCATATCCGGCTCAGCACGAGCGCGAAATTGCGCCGCGACCGCTGCTCATGCAGGGCATCGACATCGACGCCATTTGGAATGGGCGCGATCAGTCTGGATCCGGGCGGCGCGGTCTCTTGCTGCGCCGCCGAAACCGCGTGCAGCCACAGGTCCTCACGGGCAGGGGTCAGCACGTCGGGCGCATACCAGGCGAGCGGCAGGTGCAGCGTCACGAGAGTGGGGCCGTCGTTGGGGAGATAGGCATCGAAATCGATGCCGTGCAGGTGAACGACATCGATCGGCCAGCGCGCCCGGGCGGCAGCGATCGCGGCGCGATGCACGCACTGGGCACGGCTCTTTGCTGTCTCGTCGAGTGGGCCTGTTTCGGCAGGCGTCTCGACCAAGGTCCCAGCTGCGCTGGAACCCTGGCAAGCGACGACGATGGAATGATGGCCCTGGCTCACCAGCGCACGATCCAGCATCGACAGGACCTGCTCGGCGCCGCCGACCGCATCGAGCCCGACAGGCGCAAGCGGATAGGCGACGTTGAGCACGGTTAAACTCATGGCTGATCGAGCCGAAGCTCCTCATGCGCGATAGCTGCGGCTCGTAGCCACGTCGAGGGTTCGAATCCCAGCGGCAGCGATTGGTAGTAGAGTCTCCCGTTATTGGGCAGCGCGCGGAAGTCATAGGCGGGCGCCAGACGGAACCGCTCGATCGACCCGAAGAACGGTGCAAGTGTTTGTCGCTGCGTCTTGTGACTGGCCAACATGGTCTGCTTAAGCTGATAGGCCGATTCGGTCAGGCAGACCTCAATACGATCCGCTCCCGGACCATCGGCGAAATCCTGGAAGATCGGACCCTCCGGCCCTGCGGCATAGAATGCCATTTCGACGATAGTTGGTGCTGGGCACAAGTCGCGGCGCAGCACATCGCATGCGGCATGAACCGCGAAGGCCGTGGCATCGTGGTCGGGGTGCCCTCCTTCAAAAGGATGCGTGCAGACGAAGCAGGTCCCCGCGGCGGTAAAGAGACAGGCCAGCTCCTGCGCGATTGGAACGAGATGCATGACCGCTTCCATGTCAGGATAGTCGAGGCCAGTCAGGTTGGCGCAGGAGACGCCCGCCGCAGACAACGCGGCCTCCAATTCCATGCGGCGGGCACGTGCGTAGTCTTGGCGCACCTCGAAGCCATGGACTCGCGCGTCGGCAAGATTGCGCGGTGCTCCGTCCGTGACATGCACAATCCGGCACTGAGGCAGCCCGGCAAGATGGCCGCCGATGCCAATTGTTTCGTCATCGGGGTGTGCCACGACGATCATTATACCGGCACCTCGATCGATGTCGTTGCCGGTCAGCCGTGCGGCGAATTGTGCCAGCAGATTTGGTGACCAATCGGCGGATGGCATGGTGAACTCATGCGGCCGAGACGCGTCGCATCGGCACTGCGGTGCTGCTAACGCCAGGTGCGTAGCGGCGCAGCATGCTCGCGCAGAATTCAGCGAATTCTTCGGGCGCCTGTGGCGGGCTCGTGTGATGAGGCTGGAGGCCCCGGTGTTCGGGCGTGAAGCAAAAGGTGACGGTGACGTCGAAATCGGAAAGGGCTTCCATCTGGCGGTCGAACCAATCGAGAGCATTCGGCCGGAAACTGTCGGCCCAGGAAAGGCCCGTTCGCAGATTGGTGACGCCCAGCCGCTTCATCCATGCCACGGCGTCGCCCAGCCGATGATCCTCGAAATGGAACCATTGGACGAGACCCATTTCCGGAGTGTGGCGCAGGAACTCCCTAATTGCTGGCTTGGTCGTGCCATCCTCGCGCAGCAAACCCATGTAGAAATGACGGTAATAAGAGGAGCCTTCCACCTCTCGATGGCGCGTGGTTGCTCCCCACGCGTGAGGCAAATCATAAAGGCTATACCATTGGACGCGGGGTGCTTTGCCACGCAAAAGCTCCGCAGTCCGCCGCAGGCCCCAGGCCTGGACCTCCTCCGCTCCGAAACTCGATACGCCCGCTTCGCTAACCCAAATCGGCAGATCCGTGACTTGCGCTATCTCGTTGAGCTTCTGCGGCCACTCGTGCATCTGCCAAAGGTTCCAGTCGAGCGGGAAGCCGTGCACGGCGACGGCATCCACCTGGTTCAGCACGCCGTACCCCTTCATCAGCGATATGAACCCCGCGTCGATGGGCGAGATGCCGCCGAGGACCCTAGTGATTGCCGGATTTTCGGCGGCAATCGCGTCGGCTGCCAAGATGGCCATGCGGGCGAAACGGCTCCAATCCGGATCGAGCTCGGGATCCCAATGCGACTTGTTGTTGGGCTCATTCCAGATCATCGCGGCTTCAATCATCATTTTGTCCTTTCGAGGGGTAGACCGCGCTTTCACCGGTCGGCTCACCGGACGCGCGGCAGAAATAGACTTCGTCCTCTGGGCGAAGCAGGATCTCAAAACCGGCACTGCGCAGCATCGCCTCGATGCAGCTTCGGTTCGGGATCCACCAGTTGGTTGGGTCGTCGGCATAGCGGTGCTCGATGAAATGCAGCTTTGGAAACTCGGGTCGATCGAACAGATCTTGCGTCCAGAATTGATAGTTCTCCTCAACTGCGAGCACTTCGGTGCTGCCGCGCTGCATCGACTGGAAGATCATCAGATCCCGCGCGACGTGCTCGCGGATGAGGTCAAGCGCCAGCAACGGGTGCCGCAGATGATAGAGCACGCCCATGAAGAGCACGATGTCAAAGGTCTCGCCGAGCGCGCCGACGTCGTAGACTGACAGGTTGCGGAACTCGATGTCGCAGCCCACGATTTCGGCAGCAAAGCGCGCCTGCGTCAGATAGTCGGCATCAAAGTCAATGCCGAGTACGCGCTCGGCGCCACGCCGCTTCATTTCTATGGAATAGAAGCCGGCGTTACAGCCGACATCGAGCACGGACTTGCCGGAAAGGTCGGCTGGAAGCGAATCCGCGAATTTACGCCATTTGATCAAGGGATAGTTGCCGAGAAAATGATTGGGCGCCGTCTGAACGCCCGCCAGTTCCATGTTGTGGAACCAAGGCCCCAGCGCATCGATGCGGCGGCGTATTTCCGCAGGGGAATGCAGCATGATCAGCCTCCATTGCGTGGCAAGGACGGGGCTTGCGAGCGGATCGCCGATGCGGGCATTGGCGTCCCTTCGGGGGTGTTATCGCCTTCAAGCAGCCGGAGGGCCGTCCGATAGCCGTTGAACGTGCCGACATCGACATACGCCGAGCCCGCCTTGATGCCCCAGGCTTGCCCCCCAACGGCCAGGTACGCATTGATCAGCGTTCCGAAATACTCGTCGCGGCCATCCCGCGCGCGCCAGAGCGCCGCGAGCCGGTGAAAGGTACGGCCCGGCATTTTGAAAGCACCCCAGATCCATTCGGAGGCTGCGTTTCGTTGCTTGACTTGGATCTCCCGTACCCTGCCATCTAGATCGACGACTACGGCGTCGAAAAGCTCCGGCTGATCCACGGGAAAAAGGAGGAACGAAAGACGATCATCTGGAAGATGGCAAAAACCGTCCTCGGGGAACCAGATCGTGTCCGGTAGACCGATCAGCACTGTCTCTTCTGGCGCAACGAGGGGGGCAGCGCGGAAGATCGCGTCGCAAAGGCCGGTCGGAGAGGGCTGTGCCACAAAGACCGCGACCGCGCCCTCATAACCGGCGGCATAGTATTCGAGGATATCCGACTTGCCCGAGGCAATGATGAAACAGATCCTGTCGACGCCGTTATAAACCATTCGGCGCACAAGATACTCGCTGACCGCGCAGGGACGTTCGGTTTGCCCGTCCATCCGGCTGCCCACCGGCAGTAGCTCCTTGGAAAAACCCAGCGGTTGAATGCGGCTGCCGCGCCCTGCGGCAGGCACGATACCCAACATCAGACGGCTTCCTTCATCCGTTCGTTTGCTCGCGCGCCCGCCGCACCATTCAAAATCCGATCCAGCTCCGCAGCCCGGTGCGCGGATGTGTGTTCGTCGAGAACGCGCTCGCGAGCTCTGCGGCGCAGCACCTCGAGTTCGCCGTCCGACAGACCGAGCCCAGCGACTACATCGTCAGTGGAATGTGCAAGCAGGATCTCGTTGCCGGGCTCCAAGAAACTGTCCAGGCCCGGCCAATCATCGGAAATGATCGCGGCGCCGCAGGCTGCCGCTTCAAACAGTCGACCCGAGGGGCACCAACCATTGCGCGCCATCGCCTCGCGGGTGACGTTCAGGGTTAGGCGTGACGAGCAGAAAAAGGCCGGGTGGTCGGCAGGTGGCAGATGCCTTACGAAGAAGATGTTGTCGCTCCAGGGAAAATCCTGCGGATACTGCGCACCGCCTATGATGAAGCGGCGGTCGGGCATCTGGACGGCCGGCGCGACCAGCAACTTCTCGACACCCGCCTGGCGATCCTCGGCATAGGTCCCGAGGTAAGACACATCGCCGGCAAACTCGCCCCTGGATGGTGCCGGCCGATGGCGCTCGGGATCCACATGACCATAGAGCGGCACAACGAGACGCGCGTCCAGCATCGTCTTTAGTGCATCGAGAGCCGGGCCACCGGTGTAGCTCAGCACGAGATCGAAATCGCGAAGGCCTTCGGGACCGAAATAGGGCGGTCTGTTGCCTTGCTCCATGCGCGCGAGCGTCACCGCGGTATCAAGATCATAGAAGACCTTCAGCCCACGACATCCGTCCTGGGCGAGTCGCGACGCTTCAATGGCATCCGGGCAGTATGAGGTGACAATGACAGCATCCGCTTGCCGGACCGCGACTTCCGCAATCTTGGCAATTTCTCCCCAGCTGGGATACAGCACCACGTCGCCGCCATCGAGATGGCTGAGATCCCTTGCGCCGGCGTAATAGGGCGTGTCGCGCTCGAAGAAGCTGATACGCCAGCCGAGTGGCGCCAGCGCGCGTATCAGCCCGCGCCAGAGCGTGGCGTGCCCGTTTCCCCAGGAGGAAGTGACAGTGAGACCGAAGATCACCATGCGCATCGGGCAGCTCCCGTCAGGCGACTTCGTTCAGGCGAATGAGCTTTGAGCCCCAGTCGCCATGGACAATGGTGGTGACCGAGGCGGGCTCAATGTCGAAACGGAAACAGTCGCCGAGCTGAAGGCCAAGGACCTTGCACACTGCAGCCTTGATGACGTCCGCGTGGCTGATCAACGCGACGCATCGGCTTGGGTTTTGTTGACGCAGCGCATCCATCAGGCCGATAACCCGATGCTGCGTACCCTGCATCGTCTCGCCGCTCGGCGTGCGGGCGTTCTGTCGCCGATCGTTCCACATCCGCCAGGCAGCATCACCATTCAGCTCTTCGAAAGTCTTGCCGGACCATGCGCCGAAGTCGATTTCGTCCAATTCCTGGCGGATCGAGATCCGCTCGATGCCGCAGGCGGTGGCGATAGGTTTCGCGGTTTCAAGCGTGCGCTTGCGTGGGCTGCTAAAGATGGCGGCAAGCATTTCCCTCGCCATGCGGCGAGCCAGATGCTGCGCCTGTGCCTGGCCGGCTCGACCGAGGTTGATATCGTCCAGGCGGCCAGCCAGACAGCGGCCGACATCGTCATGCACCGCATGCCGCACGAGGAAAAAGGTTGTGGTCATTCCGCTGCATCGAGCATCGGCTCGTCCCTGCCGGCGATGAAGGCGAGCGTCCGCAGGCGGGCTTCGGCGTCGGTGAACTGCTCTGGTGGCGATTTCATGAAATAACTGCAAGGCCCGGTAAGCGCCCCCGCAATGCCGCGGTCGAGGGCAAGCTTGGCGCATCGCACGGCATCGATCACCACGCCGGCGGAATTGGGCGAATCCCAGACTTCCAGCTTGAGCTCGGCATTCAGCGGCACGCCGCCAAAGGTCGTGCCTTCGACACGGATATAGGCCCATTTGCGGTCGGTGAGCCAAGGCACATGGTCGCTGGGCCCGACATGGATGTTGCCGGGTTCGAGCGGAACGTCGATCTGGCTGGTGACCGATTGCGTCTTGGAGATTTTTTTCGATTCCAGCCGCTCCCGCTCCAGCATGTTTAGGAAGTCCGTGTTGCCTCCGAAGTTGAGCTGGTAGGTGCGGTCGATGCGTACCCCGCGCTCCCGGAAAAGAGTGGCGAGCAGCCGGTGGATGATGGTGGCGCCCACCTGACTCTTGATGTCGTCGCCGACCAGGGGCAGGCCGCGCTCTTCGAAACGCCGACACCATTCCGGCCGTGAAGCAATGAAGACCGGTATGCAGTTGACCAAAGCACATCCGGCTGCCAATGCGCATTCGGCATAGAAGCGGGCGGCCGCTTCCGATCCGACCGGCAGATAGGATACCAGGACCTCGGCTCCCCTTTTCCGAAGGCTTGCGGTCACATCGGCGACCGGCTCCTCCGCTTCCTCGATTTCGTCGCGCAGGTATTTGCCGATTCCATCGAGCGTCGGCCCCCGTTCCACGCGGACGCCAATCGGCGCCACATCGGCAAAACGGAAGGTATTGTTCGGCGTGCTGTAGATTGCTTCGGCCACGTCGCGCCCGACCTTGCCCTTGGCAACGTCGAAGGCGCAGACAACCTCGATGTCGTCGACATGATAGCCGCCGAGATCGGCATGCATCAGCCCCGGGATAGGCTCATTGCCTTTTGCCTGGCGATAGTAGGTGAGGCCTTGCACAAGGGAGGATGCGCAATTGCCAACGCCGACGATGCCGATGCGAACCTTTTTCGATGTCACGAGAGCGCCGCCTCTGCAGTTGGAGGTAAGTTCCTCGCTGCCGAACCGGGAGCAGCACGGAATGTTCCCAGCAACACAGAAAATTGCGAAGCCGGATCGCTCAAGACGGTCTGCTTCGCCCATGCTCCAGGATGGCCAAGCATCGCAACGCGCTATCGACGGTCAAATCTTTCTCCCGGCCAGCATCACGCCCGATGAAAAGCTAGCGCTATTCTGGCTTCAACTGACCTCTCGCTCTGTCGGCGATCACCTTTAGCTCGCCAGTCAAGGCGGCTTCGACCGCAAACGCCTTGGAAGGAAGTGCACCAGGATCTTCCTGATGATTTTAAACCTGCAACTCGTTTTCGATTTTCTCAAACAGGTGTTCGGGATTGGTGGAAATTCGGGCGGCTTCAGTGAGCAGCAAGGTGACGACTACGCGCATTGCGCTCAGCCGGCCCTCAATTTGCTCGGCACGAAGATCTGACATTCGATTTCCCTTTTTCGGAAAGGCGCAACGCGGCCACTCGTCCCGATCCAGGCTCTTTACGATGACCGGCAAAGGGCATGGAACCTCGCCCAAGCACGAGGTGCTGATGATCGCCGCCGCTCCTTTACTTGTGCTGTCGAGACCGCTCGGCGCGATGATGTGCGCGGTTCAGCCCACCACACGGCGGCACCTCGCAACCGCGGTGCGACGGCCGTTCGTGCGAATGACATGGCGGAGCCTGACAGAGCCCGCCTCCGCGACGATCCTGCACGGCCTCGCCATCTGGCTATGGCATGTTCCAGTCCTGTTCAATGCCGCACTTGCAAGCGAGCCGGTGCACTGGCTGCAGCATTTCAGCTTCCTCGCAAGCGCGCTGCTCTTCTGGTGGGCCTTGCTCAACGGCCGCGCACGCCGCAAAGGTCATGGCACATCGGTGCTTTATCTGTGCTTCACCTCCATGCACTGCGGCCTGCTCGGCGCGGTTCTGGACCTGTCAAAAAACAAGATCTTCGTCGCAAACGCCTCGGCCGCGTCGCAATGGAGCTTGACGGCGCTCGAAGACCAGCAGCTTGGGGGCTTGATCATGTGGATGGGCGTCAGCACTGTCTATTTGGCGGCCGCGTTGGTCCTGGCTGCGCTTGGGATCGGAAGCGGATCGCTCGTACAGACGAAGACCGGCGGCAGCGCGAATTCCGTTCGAAAATGATGCTGAACCTGGCCTACGCAGTCCAGAGATTAATTATCGCGCACGTCCGGCATGGGTCATCGAGGCTCAAAGTCGACCCATGAGTGCCATGATCACGAGGATGACGACTATGACGCCGAGCAGGCCTGAAGGACCATAGCCCCAACCCTTCGAATATGGCCAGGCCGGGATCGCGCCAATCAGCAACAGGACCAGAATAATAATGATGATTGTGCCGAGGCTCATGTCGGTTCCCCTTCACTGATGAGGTAGTGCTCGAGCCCGCGACTGAGTTGCTCATGCGCAGGCTTGTGCGCCATTTCATTGAGCATCAGGGGCTTAGTCCAGCCTGCGCAGCATGTCAGCTTCCTGCTCGAGGATGCTGACGACTTCTTCGCGTTGAAGATGCGTCATCATCAAGCTCACGCAGCATTCGAGATAGGTGATGGATGCCCGCCGCAGAAAGGCGGCGGTTTCCTCGGCCGCTATCTGCTCGATGTCCTTGGCTGGTTGCTTCGACTGCACGACTGCGTCCTCCGTGGCGGTTATCGGACCCAACCAGGATCTCGGTCGGATGTTCCGCCTCGGCGAAACGAACGCGCGAAGCATCGGATTTCCCAAGGCCATCGATTTCAGATTCGCCTGCTCCCGACCCGATCGCGGCTACCGGCTGCACCGTCGCGCTGTCGTCAAGATTGGCAAAGTAAGCGACGGTCCGCAGCAATCCCTGCCGGAGGGGCACCTTGGGCGACCAGCCAAGCAGGGCCCTCGCACGAGATATGTCGGGACGTCGGCGGCGAGGATCGTCCTGCGGCAAAGTCAGGAATTTCACGGTCGACCTGGTACCTGTCAGTTCCCTCGCCATGCCGGCCAATTCGAGGATGGTGAATTCTCCGGGATTGCCGAGATTGATCGGCTGGCGCGGATTGGGCCCGATGTCCATAAGTCGCAACAGGCCTTCGACCAGGTCAGTGACGTAACAGAAGGATCGCGTTTGTCGGCCGTCGCCGAATATCGTCAGCGGCCGATTTTGAAGTGCCTGCATGACCAGATTCGAGACGATACGGCCGTCGGCTGGGTCCATCCTCGGGCCGTAAGTGTTGAAGATGCGGGCGACACGGACGTCGGCCCTGTCGGCTCGGAGGTAATCAAAGCAGAGCGTCTCCGCAGTGCGCTTGCCTTCATCATAGCAGGCGCGCGGACCGGTGCAGTTCACATGGCCGAGATAGTCCTCGCGCTGCGGATGCTGTTCGGGATCACCATAGACTTCGCTCGTCGAGGCCTGCAGGAATCGTGCGCCGTCGCGGACAGCAAGATCGAGCAGATTGAGCGTTCCGATGACGCAAGTGCGCGTGGTGTGAACGGGATCGGCTTGGTAGCGGGGCGGCGACGCCGCGCATGCCAGGTTGAAAACACGGTCGACCGGCTCGCCGAGCTCGATCGGGCTGCAGATATCCTGCTCGATCAGCCGGAAGCGCGATTGATCGATAAGCGATGTGATGTTCTCCATTCGGCCGGTGAGAAAATTGTCGATACAGATGACGCGATAGCCGGCGCCAAACAGGGCCTCGCATAGGTGCGAACCGAGGAAACCGGCACCGCCGGCGACAAGCGCCGTCCGTGTCTGTTGGGCCTTTCTTGAACGCCGCATCTCTATGTTCTCCTGTCTGCCTGTCATGCTGCACTTTCGACATCCAGAGCGAGCGCCGGATTTATCTGTCTTGCCTGCGTCAGCACGGACGTGAACTCATATGCCCGAGCGGCTCCGGTGTGTCTTGCCAGAACCAGCGAATAAGCCTGCCTGGCCATGCTGAGCCTGGCGCGGTCCGACTGCCCGAGAAGGATTCTCGTCACGTCGTCGGCGCTGCCGGCCGTCTGTATCGCCGAGGCCGGGAACAAACTATCGAGGCCGGGCCAGCGATCGCTGATGATCGGCGTCTTGCACGCCGCAGCTTCGAAAAGCCGCACGCTGGGCGACCATCCGGCCGCGATCATCGAAGTACGTGTCACGTTCAATGTGAAGCGCTGGCGGCTGTAAAAGCCGGCATGGTCGGCAGGCGGCAGGTGCTCGATTCGCGCTACATTGTTGGGCCAAGTGATATCGAGCGGATATTGCGAGCCGGCGACGACGAAGCGCCGATCCGGGAGCCGACGCGCGGGCTCAAGCAGAAGCGTTTCCAGGCTCCGCTGCCGGTCCGGGCTGTAGGTGCCGAGATAGCCTAGATCCCACTCGATCGTATTTCCGTCTCGGTGGTGCCGCTCGGGGTCGACGGAGCAATAGAGCGGCTCCGCCCGGCGCGCACCGAATTCAGATTTCAGGCGTTCGAGAGTCGGTCCGCCCGTAAACGAGAAATAGACATCGAAATAGGGAATCTGCCGGCGGGCCAGATAGTCGCAATCATCTTGGGCAACCCTTGCCAGCGTCACCGGCGTATCGATGTCATAGAAGCAGAATTGCCCGGTGCAGAGCGACGCGATGGTGTCGATGATAGCCCTGCCTTCGGGTACGAAGGAGCCGACGACGACGACGTCGGCCTGATGAATCTTTTGTTGATGATTACGGCGGAGCTCGTCGACCGACTGGTAATAGAGCAACTCGCAGAAATCGGGATCGCGCAGATCCCGGTGCAGCGCGTACCAGGGCGCGTCGCGTTCGAGAAATGTGATGCGATAGCCGAGCTTGTTGAGCGCCCGCAATAGGCCCCGAAAGGTTGTCGCATGGCCGTTGCCCCAGGAAGATGACAGCGAAAGACCTAGGAACACGATGTCGAGCGCTTTCGTCATTCCGCTGCCTCCACGGTCAGGCGCTCGAAATGCGCCTTGAAGATTGCATCAACCAGTTCGGCTCTCAGCGTATAGGTATGCTCGGCGAGAACGCGCCGCCGCGCCGCCGCGCCGATCGCTTTCGCTCGCCGCGGCTCAAGCGTGCGCATGATATCGGCGACGTCGGCGCCGTCTCGCGCGACCAGGATTTCCTCGCCGGGCGTCAGAAACATCTCGATGCCGGCCCAGGGGTCGGTGACAATGCATGCACCGGCGCCAGCAGCCTCAAATACCCGCGTTGCGGGCGAAAAGCCGTTGCTGGCCATGCTGTCTCGGCTGATGTTCAGCACTGCCTTTGGCGTGACATTGAAAGCATTGTGATCGCGTGTTCCGACATGGCCGAGCCAGGAGACGTTCTCAGGCAGCAGCTTGTCAGCCCAACCCGACCCGCCGAGCAGGAAGCGCTGGTCGGCTAGCAAACGAGCGGGCTCAAGGAAGTAGGAGTCCACCCGCGCCTCGCGATCCGGCAGGCGATTGCCAAGAAAGGCGAGGTCGCAGGCAAAGCGGGGTTCCAGCGCGACAGGGTGATGCGTTTCGGGGTCGAGCGCGTTGTAGATCGGCATGCATTCGGCCGCCCCAAGCGTGCGATAATCCCGCACCACGGGATCGCCGCCGCCATAGGTCAGAACGAGGCCGATCCTTTTCAGCGCTTCGTGGGTGGGATGGTCGGGATTGTTCCGCAAGTCGCTGAGGGTCGCGGGAGCGTCGACATCCCAGAACACCGTCAGCGCGCCAGCGCGGGCGTGGTCGAGCACGGCGCGCAACAAGGCGTCGTCTTCGAAGCCGACACCACTTGCCTTGACGACGATGTCAGCCTGCGCGGCGTGGGAAGCGGCCTGCATCAGGGCGTCCGGCGTCGCCTCATAGACGACGACATTGCACCAATCGGGAGCCTCGATGTCGCGGTGCTTCTGCCGGTCGAAGGCATCCGGTTCATAGAAGACGATGTGGTAACCGCGTCGGGAAAGTGCCTTCAGCAGGCCCCGATAGTAGGTAGCCGCACCGTTCCAGTAGGACGACAGTAGGCTGGATCCGTAAAAGGCGATTTTCATGCAGCGGCCTCCCTTGCTGGCGTCCCGTCGATCGCACGCAGATTGCCGCATGCGGTAAGTATGTTGAACAACTCATCCGCGCGGTGCCGGCATGTGTGCCGCGCGAGAATGGATTCCAGCCCGGCCGCCGCAAGCGCCTTTGCAAGCGCCGCGTCATGCAGTGCATCGCTCAGGTGCTGCCGCATCTCGGCTCCATCGCGGGCGAACAGAAAATCCTTGCCCGGACGGAACAACCCTTCCACGTCAGACCAGGGAGCCGAGACAAGAGGAATGCCGCAGGCCAATGCCTCGAACATGCGGATCGTAGGAATGCCGGGCAGGTGCTCCCGATAAGGCCGGCGCGGAATGTGGACTGTGACGCGATGCTCCGCGAACGTTTTTGGGACGTCGGCATTGGCTATCCAGCCCTCGTGACGCAGCCCCGCCTCGGCGAGTGCGGCCCGTGCTTCCGCTGGATAGCGTACGCCGTGAACGGTTCCCGATAGGCCGAGCTCGCGTGCCGGCTCGACCAGGAACTGCTGGATCTCGGCGCTGCGTTCGTCATCGCCCCAGTTGCCGATCCAGACCAGATCCGACAAGGCCTCGATATCGGGGTGCGGCCGGAACAAACGATCGTCGGCTGCCTCGTGCCAGGTAAAAGCCCGTTTGCCCCAGCCGGCGCGCAGATAGCTCTCCCGCAACGCCTCGCCGAAGACTAGAACACCATCAAAAGGCTCCAGGCGGAGGGCCGAGATCGACTCTGCCGCCGATACGGCGCGATGGTGCGTGTCGTGAAACAGAAGCGTGAAATTGCCACCATTGACCTTGGCCCGCCCGATGCGGGCGACGAGGTCCGGATCGGTCCATTCGTGAACGATCACGACATCAGCGTCGGCAATCCATGCCTCATGATCGAAAGAAGCATCATATGTCACCGGCACCAGCTCGGGGAAATCCTTCCGGAAACGTTCGATGGCGAAAGGGCCTTGCTCGGTCAGCAGATGCGAACGGCTCCAACCGTCCGCGGGTTCGAGCGCGAGCGCGCGATGACCGCGCGCGACGAGCTCGCGCATGATGCCGCGCTGGAAATGCGCGTTACCGTGATTCCAGTCGGAAACGATTGAATGAGTGTAGAATACGAAACGCATCGTCAGTGCTCCGCGACGGCTACTGCCGCCCGATCGTAGATTTCGCTCATTCGCGCCGCTTGCACCCGCAGTGAGAAATTGCGTGCACGCCGAGCTGCCCGCCGGCCGTGGTGGTGCCGCAAATCCGCGTCGCGCGCGAGGTGGGCGATGCATGTCGCGAGTGCACAAGGATCGTGCACGTCGAAGAACATGGCCGCGCCGTCCCAAATCTCGCGATAGGTCGCAATATCGGCGAGCACCAATGGCGCACCCGAGAGCGCGGCCTCCAGAGCAGCAAGCCCGAAAGGCTCGTAAATCGATGTCGAAACGAAAATGCCGGCTCTAGCCATCAGCCGACGCGTCTCGGCATGGCTGATCGAGCCAGGCGAGAAGCAATGATCGAGACACACCCTCTGTCCATCCGCCCCATCAAGTGGCCCCACCGCATGGACCGGCCATTCGGTGATCGCAGCCGCGGCATCCAGAACTGTCGCGTTCTTGCCCTCGTCCCACCAGCGGGCGGCGGCGAGGACGAACGGCTCGCGACGCGAGGCCGGCGGGCCGGCGAGAGCGCCGTTATAGACGACGCTCAGGCGCGCGATTGGTCCATAGCAAGTCTCAAGCATGCTGGCGTGGCTTCGGCTCGGCGCGACGACCACCTCGGCGCGATTGAAGCCTGCCCTGTTGCGACCTTTCTGCCATGCCCAGTCGCCCGCCACGATTTGTTTGTGCACCGCATGCAGCCATGTCACGACGCAGGAATGCGAGACCGCCACGATGGGGCATGGCAGATCGAGCCTGGCGGCCTGCGCCGGCGCGTTGAGATGAATGAGATCGACGGCGTGCGCCCCTGCAAGGGCCTGCAACTCGTCAGGGAACCAGTCGAGATCGCTCTCGTCGCGCGTCATCCAGTCCGGCGGGGTTTCAAGCCATCCGAGCGTGGCCACGGATCGTGCCTCGCGGACCTGCTCCGCCGAGGGTGGGGGCCCCAGCCCGGCGAGCACGACGGTGTCCCCCCCTGCAGCAAGCTCGCGCGCCAGATCGAGTGAATAGCGCCAGACCCCGCCGACGGCGTCGGTTGTCATCAGGATGCGCCTCGGGCGATGGATCAATGATTGCAGCATGAGGATTCCAACTCGGCCAGCGCGCGCGGTCGCTGGTCCTGGATGTCGCTGAACGTCCGGAACGAGGCTAGATAATGCTCATGCGCACGCTCCCAGGCGAAATCGTCGGGCTCGCCCCACAGCTCGCGGTAGCTGGGCGAGCTTGGATACGGGTAGAGCGGCACCGGCTCGTTGGCCCAGACGCCGTTGTCGATGAGGTGCTTGCGCCAATAGTCCACCAACGCCGGATCGTCCTCGACCACGCCGATCAGATTGGCCTGGACGAAAGGAACATGGCGACGGGCATCGACCAGCAGCGCCGCAAGTTCCTCGGTACCCAGCCGGCAGCGCTTGGCCAGCATTTCGCGGCCTTCGACAGTCAGGCTCTCGAGGCCAGCTTCGATGGAGACGCAGCCGGCCTCGCCCAGCAATTCCAGCAGCTGCGGTTTCCATAGATCGATACGGGTCTGCACACCAAATTGAACGTTACGGTCGACCAACGCCTCCAGCAGGGCTCTCTGCGGCAGGAAGATCTCGTCGATGAAATAGATATAGCCGACGCCCTGCGCGATCAGGCCGTCGATCTCGGCAATGACGGCGTTGTAATTCCTACGCCTGTACGCATCTCGAAAATCGATCTTAGCGCAGAAGCTGCAATTGTAGGGGCAACCCCGCGAGGCCTCCACCTCTGCACCGGCGCCCTTCCGGGCCGTGTCGAACCGATGATGGTGGTGCGAATGGGCGGCGATCCAGTCGGACGGCCAATGAAGTGCCAGGTGGTCGATGAAGCGGCTGACGCTCACGTCACCATTGCAAGCCAACACGCCGCTCTCGATCCGGGCCGTGTGAGGGACGGCGCTCCAGTCACTCCTCCTGGCGAGCTCCGCCACCACCTCCTCGCATTCGCCGCGCACGACGACGTCGACGCCAAGCTTGCGCAGGGCTGGGGCCGGTGTCGCCGAGCCATGCGGCCCGACGGCGACGGTGCCGCCGCCGCGACCATCCAGATGCTTCAGGAATTCTGCCGGCACCCGTAACTCCGGCGGCGCGCAGCGCCAGAAGAGGTAGGTCGGCGCTGTCGTCACCACCGTCATGTCCGGCCCGAACACCGCCACACGCTCGGCGAGCGCCGCGTTGTCGAGCTTTTGCAACTGCCCATCCAGCATCATGACGCTGTGGCCGTCGGCCTCCAGCAGGGCTTTGCAGTAGCCAAGCTCCAGCGGCAGATGCGGCTTGCGGCACCCGAAATAGATGCTGTGGTCGTATGTCCAATCCGGGTTGACCAGTGCGACTTTCATGCGACGTACCTCGCGACTTCACGACGCGGTTGGAGACGGTGCCGCAATAGCCAGGAGGCAAGATCGCTGACGCCTTCGCGCCACGGGACCTGCGCGTGCCAGCCAAGCGCGGCCTCAATCTTGCGGGTATCGGCGACGAAGAAGGGCTGATCGCCGGCGCGTTCGAGTTCGTGCCGGAGCATGATGTCGTGGCCGGTCATCGAGGCGATCTCCGATAGAAGCGAGCGCAGGCTGACGGCATTCCGCGGTCCGCCGCCAAGGTTGAACGCATGTCCCTTGAGGTCTTCGATCCTGGCCAACACGGCGCGATAGGCGGCAACCGCATCGGACACGTGCAGGATGTCGCGTACTTGCTTGCCGTCGCCGTAGATCGTTATGGGCCGGCCACTGAGTACGCTCAGCAGGAAATGCGCGACCCAGCCCTGGTCCTCGGTGCCGAACTGGCGCGGCCCGTAGATGCAGCTCATCCGCAGCACCGCGGTCGACAGGCCATAGGACTTGGCGTAGTCGAGGACATATTGATCGGCGGCGCCCTTTGAGCAGCCATAAGGCGTGCAGAAATCAAGGCCGATCGTCTCGTCTACGCCGTAGGCACGGACGGCTTCGTTGGTGGGCTCGTAACGATCGTCCGCCTCCCGCAGCTTTATCTGAGGCAGGCTGCCGTAAACTTTATTGGTGCTGGCGAACACCACCGGTGCGTTGACCTGGCGCGCTCCTTCGAGCACGTTGAAGGTGCCTTGGAGGTTGATATCGAGATCTTCCGCAGGATCAACCAGGCTCGTGGTCACAGCAGTCTGGGCGGCCAGGTGGAAGATCGCCCTGGCCGGCGCCAAGGCCGAAGCCAGCCTGTGCCGGTCGCGTATGTCGACCGTTTCCACGCTGAGATGGCTGCCGTGCTTTTGCGCTAGCCATTCGAGGTTCTGCTCGACGCCGGAGCGGCTGAAATTGTCGATGACCAGCACCGGCTCGCCGTCCGACAACAGGCTGTCGGCAAGATTGGAGCCGATGAAGCCGCTGCCGCCCACAATCGCCACCGGCGCCTTGCGAACGTTGCGATGTCGCTCACTCATGACACCAGCCCCCGCTCTTCAAGCTCGCGCTTCATGTCGGCGCCGCGGTCGATTACCACTGTGTTGCGAACCCAAGCCGCGAACTCACCGAGGGAGTTCTCAAGCTGATGCCTCGGCTTGAATCCAAGCAATTCGCGCGCCTTGGCGATATCTGCAAAGCAGTTGCGGATGTCGCCGGAGCGGGCCTTGCCCAGGATTTCGGGTGGCCGCTTCGGACAACCCATCGCTTCTGCAAGCAGGCGGGCGACCTCGCTGATCGTGTAGGACCGTCCGCTGCCGATATTGATGGCATGGCCAGCGACCTGGGGTTGCTCCAACGCGAGCCGGAATGCACGCGCGACGTCACGCACATGGACGAAGTCGCGCTTTTGCTTGCCATCCTCGAACACCATCGGCCGCTTGCCGTTGGCAAGGCGCGAGGCGAAGTTGGCGAGCACGCCGGTGTACGGATTGGCGAGTGCCTGTCCGGCGCCAAAGACGTTGAACAGGCGCAATGCTACCGCATCCACGTCATATGCTCGCCCGAAGATCAGCACAGCGCGTTCCTGTGCATACTTGGTCAGCGCGTAGATCGAGGCGAGGTCAGGCCGCTTCTCTTCATCAGTTGGTATCGGCGACAATATTTCGCGTTTAGCCGACAGCGGGTCCCATCGACCTGACCTAACGTCGGCCGGCTTTCGGCGGGCATCATCGACGCGCTGGCCCTCTGGTGTCTCGTATAGGCCTTCGCCGTAGATACTCATCGACGAAGCGACGACAATCCGTTCGACTGGTTTCTTGATCAATGCCTCGAGCAGAGTGGCGGTGCCGAGATCATTGGTGCCGACATAGCGGGCGATCTCGTACATGGATTGGCCGACGCCGACCTCGGCAGCGAGATGGATGACGGTGTCGACATTCGATACCGCCTCTGCGACCGCGTCTCGATCACGCACATCTCCTCTTATCAGCTCGGCGCCAGCTGGAAGGCTGACGGTTTCATTGCCATGCACTTGGTCTAGGAGAGCGTCCAGCACGCGGACTTCATAGCCATGTTCGATGAGTTCCTGGGCGACATGCCGGCCAATAAAACCGCAGCCTCCCGTAACCAGGACACGTTTCACGAGAACTCCTTGCGGATTTAGCGTTGGGTTCCCGAACTGCCGGACAAAAGGTTTGTTCCCGGCTTCAACAAAGTTCCTGAAGTCCTCGCTTGCTATGCGCACCCGACAACGAGCGGCCGGGCCGCCGCACAACCGGGAACATTGGCCTGTGCCCGGTGTTAGGGCCGCATCCGGTCGCGCAGCGAGAAAGGGTAAGCCAATGTCCGAGGCGAAGACGACCACCAATCACGACGAAATCCGCAAATGGGTGGAGGCGAGGGGCGGCCATCCTGCGGTGGTTCGAACAAAAGGCCCCGGCGGCATCCTGCGCGTCGACTTCGGCGATCCGGAGGAGGCTCTCGAACCGGTTGAGTGGGATGAGTTCTTCAGGATTTTCGAGGAGAACGCTCTTGCTTTCCTCCACCAGGATGAGTCCGGGAGCGGAGGAAAGAGCCGCTTCAACAAATTTGTCGAGCGCGGCCGGTAGGTTCTTTGGTCCCAGCCGTTGCAGCGTTAGGTTCAGGAGCTTTTCCGTGGGCTCTGCAGCGTTAGGTTCAGGAGTTTTTCCGTGGGCTCTTTTTCGGATCTGGATAAAAAGCTCGCCGAAAACATCTATGATCATGGGAGTCGCTTGACCGATCCCAGCACTGATCTGCCGCCGCGGGTCAAGGAAACGGTCGATCTCCTCATGCCGTTCATTCAGCCGGAGGCGCGCGAAGCGGTGAGGCTGCAAATCCTGGGCATCATTCATTCACGAACACATATTTGACGAAAACCGAGATTGAATCGGGAGATCCAGCGGCCGAGGCATGAGAGTTTCCTTTTCGTAACTCTCGACCACATCAGTCAGGCGGCTGCCGACCTGATCCGGCATCATGCCAAGCTGTTGCCCGAAGCTCGCCCATCTCTGCTTCGCAAGGAACGTCGGCGCCGCTTCCCCGTTCAATACGCGGGCAATGGCTTCAATGCAGAACGGACGCTCCGAGCTCAAACAATCATCGCCGTCGCCTGTAGAACGGTCGAGCCCATTTTGCAAAACCGCGAAAGCTGGCAAGCAGCACGACTGCGCGTAGTGACTTTCTTCACAGGCGGTCTCTTCGTCTTGGCTGTCCTTGCCGCATCTTTTGCAGCGAGCGCCATAGTGCTTCCGCTCGTGCGTGCCGTCTTCCTTAAGTTGCTTCTACAGCCAGCTGTGACCCTGCTGGAGCGATTTTCGTACCCCGGGGATTTAGGCGCGATTTTGCCGATAGCCGTGATGGTCGGGATCTTGGTCGGCCTGGTGGCAGCATTGTCCGGGCCAGCGGCGACATGGGCTCAAAAGCTACCGCGAGGCGTGCCACGGCTGGAAGCGCATTTGATGGCGCTGAGCGGCCCGATGCACAAGTTGCAGGGCGCCATCGAAGTCGCCGACGAAATCGCAACGCGCCCCCGCAAGGGCGTACCACCGTCGACGTACGAAGCGATCTCGGTATTGCCGGAGCATTGTTTGCGGGCACAAAGGCTGTTCTGGACGGTCTAATCACGACCGTCTTTGTTCTTTATTTTCTCCTGCAGTCGGGCGATACTTTCCTGAGGCGTCTCGTCGAGATACTTCCGACTTTCGCTGATAAGCGGCGGACTATTGAAATTTTCCAAGAGATCGAAAGCGACATATCCGTCTATTTGCTGACGATAACCATTATGAATGCCGCAGTGGGCGTCGCCACGGCGGAGTGATGTATGCGTGCGGGCTTCAGGATGTATTGCTCTGGAGTACGATGGCGCTCTTGCTCAACTTCGTTCCCTTCTTGGGCCCCTTGTTGGGGGTCGGAATATTCTTATTGGTAGGATTGCTCGATTTCGACGGCCTGTGGTAGGCACTACTTCCGCCAGCCCTCTACTTTTTGATTCAATCGTCGAGGGCGAGACACTCACTCCTTCCTTCTGGCGCGCCGCTTCACCTTGAATCCCGCGTTGTCATACTGTCGCTGATATTCTGGTTCTGGAAGTGGCGAGCGCCTGGAGCCCTTTTGGCATTTCCGCTGCTGGCCATTTTGAAAATCGTTTCCGATCGGCTACGGCCGCTCGAGGCTTTAGGACCTCTCCTGGAAGAATGATGACGGTTGGTGTGCAGGCCAGCTGAAGCCGACGCCATGCGCCGGCTGTCCGACATCGGAACCGAAGCGGCGCGTTCACGTTCCGGCTGCATCCCTGTCGTCAAGGAGATCGCAATGGCGCCGCGTCCCGCCTGGAGCGGCTATCTCAAACTCTCGCTGGTAACCTGCGCCGTCCAATTGACCACGGTCGTGACGCAGGCCGAGAAGGTTTCGTTCCACATCCTCAACCGCAGGACGGGCAACCGCGTCCGCCGTCTTTATGTCGACGCCAAGAGCGGCAAGCCGCTGGACGACGACGACGAGGTCAGGGGCTACGAAGTCGGCAAGGACGAATTTATTTTCATCGAAGAGGAAGATATCGAGGCGGTGCAGATCGAATCGTCGCACACGCTCGATCTCGATGGCTTCGCCGACAAATCCTCGATCGAGAAGATCTATCTCTACACACCTTACTACCTGACGCCGGCCGACAAGGTGTCGCGAGAGGCTTTTGTCGTGATCCGCGATGCGCTGACCGAAAAGCAGAGCTGGCCTTGCCCGCATCGTGCTCTATCAAAGGGAGCGCCCGGTAGTTGTCGAGCCGCACAGATGACGTCTTTGCCGAAATCGAAGGTGGCATGCCGGATGGCGAGATGGTCAATCTCGCCGAACACATCATCGACAAGCAGAAAGGCAAGTTCGATCCAACTGAGTTCCGGGACAGATACCAAGAAGCACTGCTGGAACTGGTTCGCGCCAAGAAGGCCGGCAGGAAGGCGCCGAAAACCAAATTGCAACCCAAACATCAAACGTGGTCAATCTTTTCGATGCGTTGAAGAAGAGCCTCAACGCGGAAGCCGAAGAGGAACCCAAGTCACCGAAGTCCAGAGTGGCGCCGAAACGAAAAAAGACCAAGGCTCCCGCGTCCCGCAGCAAGTCGGCATAGGCGCTGTCTCCGTGGTGAGTTGATATCACCGCTGGCGCTGATCCGACCCGCAACTGTATCCAGTCGAGCTTATGATTCGTTATTGAAATGCCATGCATGCCATTGCACTTGCTGAATCGCTTGATCTTCCGCCAGCTTCTCGCGATAGCGCATTCCAAATGCGCAAAATCCATCTTCTTCCGGAACATTGGGAGCGACTGTCAGTTACTGTGCAGACGCCGCTGATCGGCGCTTGCCGAGGATCGGCGGGCAGTACCCCTCGGACGCCGCCTGCAGCCCCCCGCAGGACAACCGGTCAGACAAGCATAGACGGGAGACCAGTCATGAAACACCAGACACTAGACCAATTGTACGCAGTCGCGGATATCAAACCGCTCACGCCGCTCACGACAAGGACGCAAAAGATAGAGAGGTGGGCAGAACTGCTCGAGCGGAACCCACTACGCTGCCTAACCGCTCTCACCGGCACCGAGCACCTTTATCCTGCGGTCAGGGAAGAAGCACGGGCGGCTGGATCCCCAATCACAGTTGCATTCGAGGATCCACTGCTGCGGGCCTCGGGCATGCAATCGGATACTTTCGGAGAAGCGAAGCGCTTCTTCCAACTTTCGGATTGGGAATTGCATGAAATCGTCTGCAGCTGTCACGCTGGCGCGACGATGCAGGCCGGCTGGGCCGCCGGACGGGTCCGCAGGAATATCACCGGCAATCGTATTTTTGCCTGGCTGAGAAGTCGTTTCGTGCAGTGACTGCATCTCACCTATTCGCTATCGCGCCTGTTGCGCTAGCCCCCGGAACGGGCGTCGAATCTCATGGAACACGCAAGAGTGGTAGGCAGGTCAGGACCGGAGCGCTGTTCGTTGCTGAACGATCCGACGGTGCTGATCCTGATGTATTTCTTCCTGCCCGTTGGCTGATCGCATGGAGCGCCTAGTCCGCTTGCCACAACGACGATGGCATAGAACGGCGCCGCTTCGGGCCAGCCCTACCCTCGCCAGTGCGCATCTCGATATTGCGCTAGCCGAGCTTCCCGAAGCGCCGTCTCGCGGGTCTCCGCAAATCCGGCGTGCCGCTCGACGATGCGGCTCATCACGACGGCGGCGTGGCCGGAGCCTGTGCCGACCTGATTGCCAGGGCCGATCTCAGCCATTTCCAGCATAAAGCGACGATACACGGTTGCGATATCGTTTGGCCTTCGGCAACGGGCAGCCGTCCGTCCTCATAGGCAAATTCCTAGAATCCGCGTCGCTTCCAGGATCTTCCGATCATGAATGCCGCAGCGGCCGAGATGGACATCGAGCATTCGGCGCGGTTCGCCGGACAAAGTCGAGCGTGTGAGCTTTTTCAACTGGTCAGCTCGTTGAAACCGCAGGCGCGCGCAGCAACGTCATCCCTCGGCCTTCATCATTGTCTTGGCCGGCTCCCTAGCGACGTTCTCCTCGATTTGTTCACGCCCCGCGGTCTGCGAAAGCGCCTTGCGGAAGTTCTTGGCGTAGTCGGGTGGCATCTTCGGCGGCATCATCGGCTCATAGGCGTCGACGAGCGCCTGGACGACGACCGGGCCGTCGGAGGCGAAGGCTTCGTTCAGAACGCGCTCGACCTCGTCGAGGTACTCGATGCTGAAGCCTTTGCCGCCCATTGTTTCGGCGGCTTTGGCAAAATCGATAGGCTGCAATTCGCAGCCGAATTGCGGATTGCCGAGGAACATCATCTGCTCCCAGGCGATCTGGTTTAGCATGTTGTTCTTGATGACCAAGAGCTTCAGCGGAATGCCGTGGCGCACGGCTGTCGAGAATTCGCCGAGCTGCATGGCGAACCCACCATCACCGACAATAGCCGCTATTGGTCGGCCGGGAAACGCAATGCCGGCCGCGATTGCGTAGCTCAGGCCGCAGGCCATCGAGGCCAGCGCGCCGGAGACGCCGAACGCCTGGCCTTCGCGAAGGTCGACATGACGTGCGGCAAGCTCCGTGTTCTGGCCGGAATCCGTGGCCAATATGGTGTTGTCGGCCAGCCGTTCGCCGAATGCGCGGGCGATCAGTTGCGGCTTGAGCGGATAGCCTTCGCCGTGCTCCGACTGGCGCATCATCTCTCGCCATTGGCGCATGGACGTCTGCGCCGCGGCGAGGAATGCACGGTCGGATTTGCGGTTGAGCCGCCGGTTGAGCGCCCGAAGTGTTTCCGCCGCTTCGCCGACGAGGCCGGCCTCGACGGGGAAGCGCAATCCGATGCGCTGTGCGTCGCAATCTATCTGCACACCGCGCGCCTAGCCCGGTTTTGGGTAGTATTCGATGTAAGGGAAAGTTGAGCCAACAATGAGAACGGCATCACAAGTCTCCATTGCCTCCTGCGATGGCAAGGTTCCTAGGATGCCGATACCGCCGGTGGTATAGGGATGATCATCCGGGAGCACGGCCTTGCCGAGCAGCGCCTTTATGACGGGAGCCTGCAGCAGCTCCGCTGTTTTCTCAAGCTCTGCCGCTGCGCCGCCAGCGCCGCGCCCCGCCAGGATCGCCACACGCTTGGCGTCGTTCAGTATGGCTGCGGCCTTATCCAATTGCTCGTCTTCGGCAACGCAATGGGGGACGAACATGACTTGTGGCGTGTGTGCCGGACGGTTGCGCTTTGAACGCTTGGCCGCATCCGAAGGCTGCTCTTGGATGTCGCTGGCGATAGAAAGATGAGCGACGCCCTTGCGGGCGAGCGCGGTGCGGCAGGCAAGGCTTGCCACGTTCTCCATATGCGCCGCGTCCAAGACCTGCACGTTGTATACAGCTACGTCATTGAAGACCCGCGTAAGGTCGACGTCCTGCTGGGTGAACGTCTCGATGAGATCGTGGAACTGCATCCCGGTGATCGCGAGCACGGGAGCCTGATCGAGCTTGGCATCATAAAGGCCGGTCAGAAGGTGGGCGCCGCCGGGTCCGGATGTGGCAAGGCACACGCCAAGCTTTCCGGTCCATTTGGCGTAGGCGCAGGCCATGAATGCGGCAGATTCTTCATGACGCACCTGGACGAAGGAGATTCTGTCCTGGTTTCTCCGCAGAGCTTCCATGATGCCGTTGATACCGTCGCCAGGCAGACCGAATACGACCTCGACTTTCCAGGCAATCAAAGTGTCGACGAGAATTTCCGCTGCATTTGGCATGGCAAGGCTCCGCTGAATGGCCTCCGAACCGATAGGACGACCGTTGGTTCCTTTAAGCACCGCAGCCGACGGCGGCAGAGTTGAGGAACATCACGTGGGATCGGGTCTTTTGCGGGTGGCCTATCTGAGCGCTGGCCTGACAATCCGCCCCGGTGCGCCTGCGAGCCGTCCTTGGAGCAGGCGAGGGCATTCTGGTATCAGTGTTCATGACGACGAAGCGCGGCGAGGAATTTGTCCGCCAGAACGGCCGCGCATTCGCGCGGTTCCAGTGGCACATCTGGAGCTCGCCAGGATCGTTGAACGAGATATTTCGACGAGGTGGCGCCGACATTTGAAAATCCTCACTGGCCGAGGTAGCGCTGCATTCCTACCGCATCCGATGGAGGGAGGCGGAGCCTGATCCGCGTTATGCAGATTTGGCCTGCTTGGCGTCGCGGCACCTTCACGTTCAAGCGCACCTATTCGACCGAACCTCCTTTGGAACAATTCTTTTTGGCTAAGGTTCTACCGGCGAAGGGACTCGCTCTTATCCAAGGAGATGACCCATGAGACACGTTTTGATCACCAGCATGCTGGCGCTTGGCGTCAGTTGCGGAGCGGCGCTCGCTCAGTCGGAGCAGCCTGCCGATAACCAGTCCGGCGCAAACACCAACTGCACCACTGGTGCCGCCAATTGCCAAAAAAAGGATTCGAAAGGCGAGCAGACGCAAGGCAAAGCCGGCGCCAGCACCGAACAGCAGACACAGGGAAATATGAAGGCTCAAACCAACAAGCAGGCTCAAGGGAAATCCGGGACAACCACGGAGCAGCAGGCTCAAGGTAAGTCGGAGACCAACTGTCCGGCTGGAAGGAAGAACTGCAAGCAGGGTTCGAATACTGGCGAGCAGGCTCAGGGCAAAACCGGTGCGACAACCAACCAGGCCCCGGGCAAGGCCCAGACGCAGGCCAATGAGCAGGCCCAGGGCAAGACCGGCACGACAAGCAACCAGGCCCAGGGCAACACCAATGTGCAGAACAATGAACAGGCCCAGGGCAAGACCGGCGCGACAACCAACCAGGCCCAAGGCACCCAGACCAACGAGCAGGATCAAGGCAAGACTGCCTCGATCAACAACGTCACGGTCGAACAGAAGACACAAATAACCAGTGTGATCAAGGAAAGCAACGTCGAGCCGGTTTCCAATATTGACTTCGATATCTCGGTCGGTGTGGAGATCCCGCGCCAGAAGGTCAAACTGCATCGTCTGCCGTCACGGATCGTCAAGATTGTTCCGGCTTACGAAGGCTACGAATATTTCGTACTCGCCGACGGCCGGATCGTGATTGTCGATCCGAATACATACAAGATCGTCCTTGTTCTCAGCTAGCTGGCTGTGGAGGTGCCTGCCATACGAGGGGATGGTGGGCCTAACTCTTTCGCGCTGATGCGAACTTCAAGGCTACGCAGACCGCGGGGCGTCGGTTCGACATCGTTCACGCGCGGCAAGATATGGCTGCGAGCGGCGACGGTCGAGATGCGCCAAATAGTCTCAGACGGAGTGAGCTTCGATGATTGTACCGCGCGCCATTTGGAAAGGCTTCATGAAGGTCGGATCTGTTTCCTGCGGGGTCAAGATCGTCGGTGCCACTAGTACCTGTGCACAGAGGATTTGACGGTTTCGATGGGTTGTAGCTTGGGCAGGCTGTCGGGATCGAGGAGCAGTTCAATGCTGCGCGCGACGCCGGGCTGCCTGCGGATCCATCCAGCGCGCTCG
>NZ_JAVIJF010000034.1:0-50627 GCF_033977145.1 Mesorhizobium montanum
AGTAGGCAGTAGGCAGTAGGCAGTAGGCAGTAGGCAGTAGGCAGTAGGCAGTAGGCAGTAGGCAGTAGGCAGTAGGCAGTAGGCAGTAGGCAGTAGGCAGTAGGCAGTAGGCAGTAGGCAGTAGGTGTGAGTCTTCCTACTGCCTAATCCCTAATCCCTACTGCCTGCGCGCAGTGCCTTGTAGACGGCGATGCCGGCGGCGAGATCTTCAAGCGCTGCGCCTACGGACTTGAACAGCGTGATCTCGCTGTCGTCTTGCCGGCCCTGTTTTTCGCCGCGCGCGAGCTCGTGCAGATCGGCGATGATCGCTTCCGGCTTCAGTACACCGGAGGCCAGGGGCTGGACGATGTCGCCGGCTTCCTTGGTGGCGCCGGCGCGGGTGTCGACAAAGACGCGGGCGCGGGAAATGGCGTCGTCATCGCTTTCGCGCATCGTTGGTGTGAAGCCGCCGACGAGATCGACATGGGCCCCCGGTTTCAGCAGCGCGCCCTTGACCAGCGGCGTGTTCGAGATCGTCGCCGAGGTGACGATGTCGGCTTCGGCAAGCTCCGCATCGAGATCGCCGGCGGCATTCGCCGGAAGGCCTTCGACGCGCAAGGCGGCCGCCACCTTTTCGGCACTGGCCGGCGTGCGGTTCCAGATGCGTATGGAGCCGATCGGCCGCACCGCCGAATGCGCCTTGGCAAGGAAGGACGACAGCGCGCCGGCGCCGATCACCAGAAGCCGCGAGGCATCCTTGCGCGCGAGATAGGAGGCGGCGAGCGCCGAGGCGCAGGCCGTGCGCCACTGCGTCAGGCGCTGGCCGTCGATCAGCGCTTCCGGCTCGCCGGTGACGCCGTCGAGCAAAAGATAGAGACCCATCACCGCCGGCTTGCCGATGGCGTTGTTGTCAGGCGACACGGTGACGATCTTGACCCCGATATGGCCACCGGCCGAGGTGCCGGCGGCGTTGAAATCGGTCCAGGCCGGCATCAGAAGCAGGGTGGAGGCGGCGCCATCCGGCCGTTCGACGCCGTGATGGTGGCGGACTGGCTGCACGGCGCCATCGCGGAAGGCCGTGCGCAGTGTCTCGACAAGGCCGGGAAAGGTCAGCGCGCGATCGACCTCGGCAGCCGAAATGGTCAGCATTGAAAGCTCCGGGACAGCGGGTTCAGTTCGTCGGCTTGGGCAGCGCGGGTCCCTTGGGTGCGGCGGGCGCGCGGCTCACCGCCTGGCGCAAGTTTTCCGCCTCGAGGCCGCGCTGGCGTGCGAGCTTGCGGTAGCGGCCTTGCTTCACCCAGGTGGCCAGGCTGCCGACGATCATGCCGACGGCCAAGGCCAGGAACAGGAAAATGAAAAGCGGCAGGTTCAGCGTAAGCGCGGGATTGCCGGGATGGAATGGATCGAGCGTGAAGGCGACGGAGCCGCGGTTGGCGACGGCGAGCGCGATCAAGATGACGGCCAGCGGCACGAAGACCACGACGAGGATGAAGCGATTGAACATCAGATCTCCATGGAAAGGCTTCTTAAAGCGCGCATGCCTTTGTCCCGAAACCTGTCTTCACTTTCGGGAAACATGCTTTTAGCGCCAAGATGCCATTTCAGCCCGCCGGCGCGGCGCCTATTTGCCGCCGTTCAACCTTTCGCGCAACTCCTTGCCGGTCTTGAAGAATGGCACCCACTTTTCCTCGACTTCGACGGACTCGCCGGTGCGTGGGTTGCGGCCGGTGCGGGCTGGGCGATTTTTCACCGAAAAGGCGCCGAAACCGCGCAACTCGACCCGATTGCCCTCGGCAAGCGCATCGGTGATTTCATCAAAGATCGCGCCGACGATGTTCTCGACGTCGCGCAGGAAAAGGTGCGGGTTGCGTGCAGCAATGATCTGCACAAGTTCGGATTTGATCATGGAACGTTCCCCGTAAAACCACTGCAATTCGATTATCAGGATGATTTTATTGCTTTTTTGGTTCGTCCCGATGGCGCCTCAAGGGTGCCAGACCGAAACGAGACCGTCAAGAAACAAGCGGTCGGCGCCGAGCTCGTGAATGACATCGCCGCCGGCATCCGGCAGTCCGAGCGCCTTGGCCGCCACTTTTGCCATCGACTGGGAAAACAGGAAACCGCCACGCCTGTCCTTATCCTTCCACTCGACGACGTTGAGCTTGCCGTCCACGCCCTTGGTCGCCAGCCAGTCGATCGCCTCCTGCTCACCGCCGACGGCGTCGACCAGATGGTTGGCCAAAGCCTGGCGGCCGGTGAAGATCGACCCGTCGGCCAGCGCCAACGCCTGGTCGCGCGTCATCTTGCGGCGGTCGGCGACAATGCCGACGAACCAGTCATAGCTGTCCAGGATCAGCTTGCGCACCATGGCGCGCTCGTCGTCATTGGTCGGCTTGAAGGGCGAGGGCGAAGCCTTGAGCGGAGATGATTTCACTTCTTCCAGCCTGATGCCGAGCTTGTCCATCAGCCCGCTGACATCAGGGTATTGGATCAGCACGCCGATCGAGCCGACGATCGAAGTCTTGCGGGCAACGATATGGTCGGCCGCGCTGGCGATCATATAGCCGGCAGATGCCGCCAGCGTGCCGACTTCGGCCACCACCGGCTTGTCGCCGGCAAGCTTGCGCACAGCCTCGAAGATGGATTCGCCGCCGACCGTGGTGCCTCCAGGCGAATCGACCGACAGGATGACGCCCTTTACCTCCGGCGACTTGCGGATCGCCTCCAGCCTTTTGAGCAGCTCCTCGTCCTCGGTGATGGTGCCTTCAATCTTGACCTTGGCGATATGGGGGACTGCGCGGCCGGTAAAATTATCGTCATAGACCCAGGCCGAGAAGGCGAACACCGCAGCCGCCAGAACCACAAAAGCGGCCACGCGCCAGAAGGTCAGCTTACGGCGCAAGCGGCGGCGGTCGATCAGGTCGTCGGCTCTCATTGCCATTGTCAGCCTCATGGGTCGTGGGAAAGCACGCTTTTAAAGCAAGCCTCGGCACACGGCTACCGTTTCCTGAAAGGCGCGACTTCGAGCTTCGATGTTTACATCGACCTTACGAAAAATTAACGCAACCAGTCCGTATCTGCTATGAAGTAGAGGCCGGGCCGCCGAATTGCACTCGATTTTGCGGGCTGCAGCCGTCACATTTTTGCAGTTTTCCTCCGCTTGTGCTTGCTTGTAGGTGTCGGCATACCACCTATAGGCGGTGTTTGGGCGGGCAAAGGTCCATTAGAAAAGTCATGTTGGCTCGATCTGACGAAACGAGCGGTGCCAAAACGGCATCGGCTCCCGCGACCCAAGGCGGCACGCGTGGCGATGCTTTCAATCGCGCGCAGCGGCACTCGCGCCGCGTCCGCGTGCTGAAATTCGCGGTGCCGCTGCTCGCGGTCGCGATTGCCGTCGCCTTTCCGGTCTATTCCTACCTCAAGGCGCCCGTGTCCATCTCCGTGCAGGCCGACGGCACGGCGTTTTCGAACGGCAAGCTGGTGATGGCCAATCCCAAGCTCAACGGTTTCACCAAGCAGAAGCTGCCCTATTCGCTTACGGCGACGCGGGCGACGCAGGATGTCGGCCAGCAGGCCGTCATCGACCTCGAAGGCATCAATGCCAAACTGCCCGTTGCCACCGACAACATCGTGTCGGTCGATGCCGCGCACGGTATCTACAACCGCGACGCCAATACGATGGACCTGACCAGCGACGTCAGCGTGACGACGACAGACGGCCTGGTAGCGAAGTTCAAATCGATCTTCCTAGACATGGGCAAAGGCTCTATGAAGACGGGCAATCCGGTCGACGTCAGCCGTGGCGGGTCGCGCATCACCGCGGACTCGATGTCGGTCGAGGACAATGGCAGGCTCGTGGTTTTCGAGAGCCGGGTTCGCGTCAACATCGATCCAATCGCGCTGAAGGCAGCAGGGGTAAACAGTGGAGAACAGAATGCGTCGCAGTAAATCCGCATGGCTTCTGGGCGCTGCTTCCGCATTGCTGTTCTTGGGAACAGCACACTCGTTCGCGCAATCGAGCGCGACCAGCCAGATCCCGGGGCTGAAACTGTCGGGCGACCAGCCGATCCAGATCGAAAGCGACAAGCTCGAGGTCCGGCAAGCCGACAGCATGGCCGTGTTCAGCGGCAACGTGACAGTCAATCAGGGGCCGACCCTGCTCAAGGCCGGCAAGATGACGGTCTACTACGTCAAGGATCCCAAGGCTGACAAAAGCGCGGCGGCCGGAGCGTCGGCAATGACGGGTGCCGCCAATATCGACCATCTGGAGGTCGAGAACAAAGTCTACATCAAATCGAACGACCAGATCGCCACCGGCGACTCCGGAAAGTTCGACATGAAGACGCAGGTGCTGGTGCTTTCGGGCAAGGAAGTGGTGCTGTCGCAAGGCGACAACGTGCTCAAGGGCTGCAAGCTCACCGTGCAGATGAAAACCGGCCTTGCCAATGTCGAAGGCTGCGGCGGCCGCGTTTTCATGTCGTTCACACCCCAGAAACAGGGTACGCAGCAGCAGGGAGCGTCGAGCAACTAATGGCCGGCGTAGCTTCGCTGCTTGCCCGTCTCCCTGGACGGGCGGCCGCACAGCCGGCTGTGCCGGCGACGGTCGGTACCGACAAGGCAAAGTTCAAGGGCACCCTAATCGCCAAGGGCCTGACCAAGAGCTACAAGGGCCGCAAGGTGGTGAGCGGCGTCACGATCGGTGTGCGTGCGGGCGAGGCCGTCGGCCTGCTCGGCCCCAACGGCGCCGGGAAGACAACCTGCTTCTACATGGTCACCGGCCTCGTGCCCGTCGACGAAGGCTCGATCGAGATCGACGGCTTCGATGTCACCTCGATGCCGATGTACCGGCGAGCCCGCCTTGGCATCGGCTATCTGCCGCAGGAAGCCTCGATCTTCCGGGGCCTGAACGTCGAGCAGAACATCCGCGCCGTTCTGGAGGTGGTGGAAAAGAGCCGCAAGGAACGCGAGCGCACGCTCGACGAGCTGCTCGAGGAATTTCACATCAGCCATCTGCGCAAGGCGCCGTCGATGTCGCTGTCGGGCGGTGAACGGCGGCGCCTCGAAATCGCGCGGGCGCTGGCGACGCGGCCGGCCTATATGCTGCTCGACGAACCCTTCGCCGGCATCGACCCGATCGCCGTCGCCGACATCCAGCAGCTCGTGCGCCACCTCACGGCGCGCGGCATCGGCGTTTTGATCACCGACCACAATGTGCGCGAGACGCTCGGCCTTATCGACCGCGCCTATATCATCCATGCCGGCCAAGTGCTGACGCACGGCCGGGCCGATGAAATCGTCGCCAACGCCGATGTCCGGCGTCTCTATCTCGGCGAGGGCTTTACGCTCTGAGCGTGAAATACCTTTCCCTTGGGTGAATTTCGACTGCTTTGTCGCGATTTCTCGGCCAGATAACGCTCCGGTAAGCCGCTCCTGCTAGCGTTTTCCTTGACAAGCAAAAGCCGGGCCAGTTTCTATGCCTGGCCGGGAAAATCTGCTTCGGCACAGTCCGATGCGTAGACGAGGCGTTTGAATCACACCATGGCGCTGGCAGCCAAACTGCAGCTCAGACAGTCCCAGTCGCTGGTGATGACGCCGCAGCTGATGCAGTCGATCCGGCTGCTGCAGCTTACCCATGTCGAGCTCGAGCGCTTCATCGACGAGGAGATCGAGCGCAACCCGCTGTTGGAGCGGGCCGAACCGCAGGACGACGCTGCCAGCGATCAGTCCCAGAAAAGCGAGGCGGCGCCGGAAAAGGATACCGAAGGCGACTGGTTCGAGGGCGAGACGGAGTGGAGCGCGGAGGCGATCTCGCAAAAGCTCGATTCCTCCCTCGAGAACCTGTTTCCCGATGATCCCGGCACAAGTGAGAGGCTGGGGCCGGATCTCTCCGCACAGTGGAAGTCGGCTGCGGGGGGCGGCGCCGGCGCAGCATCATCCGAGGGGTTCGACGTCGGCGACATGGCTGCGGCCGCCGTCACGCTGCGCGAACATGTCGGCGAGCAGATCGCGCTTGCTTCCCTCAGCCATGGCCAGCGCCTCATCGCGGGAGAGCTCGCCGACGGGCTCGACGAAGCCGGTTATCTGCGCACCAACCTCGATGAGATCGCGGCCCGGCTCGGTACGGATGACGCGACGGTGGAGCGTGCGCTTGGCGTCTGCCAGACCTTCGAGCCGGCCGGACTTTTCGCGCGCGACCTTGCCGAATGCCTGTCGCTGCAGCTGGCGGTGCGCGATCGGCTCGATCCGGCGATGAAAGCGCTGGTCGCCAATCTCGAGCTTTTGGCGCGGCGGGATTTCCAGACGTTGAAACGCATCTGCGGCGTCGACGAGGAGGACCTTCTCGACATGCTGGCAGAGATCCGCGCGCTCGATCCGCGGCCAGGCATGGCGTTTTCGGGCGGCGCAAGCGATGCGATCGTCGCCGATGTCGAGGTCCGCGCCGCCAATGACGGCAGCTGGACGGTGGAACTCAACGCCGACACGCTGCCGCGCGTGCTGGTGGACAATGTCTATTTTGCCCGCGTTTCGAGCCACGCCAAGGACCAGGCGGAAAAGGATTTTCTCTCCGAATGCCTGCAGAACGCCAACTGGCTGACGCGCAGCCTCGATCAGCGGGCCAAGACCATCCTCAAGGTGGCGTCCGAGATCGTGCGGCAGCAGGACGCCTTCCTCGTCCATGGCGTGCGTCATCTCAAGCCGCTCAACCTGCGCACGGTGGCCGATGCCATCGGCATGCATGAATCGACGGTCAGCCGCGTCACCGCCAACAAATACATGCTGACGCCGCGCGGCGTCTTCGAGCTGCGCTACTTCTTCACCGCATCGATCGCCTCGGCGGCAGGCGGCGAAGCGCATTCGTCCGAGGCCGTGCGCGACCGCATCAAGCAGATGATCGACGAGGAAAAGCCCGCCGACGTGCTTTCCGACGACGCCATCGTCGACATGCTCAAGGAAAGCGGGGTCGACATCGCGCGCCGCACCGTCGCGAAGTATCGCGAAGGCATGAACATTCCATCGTCGGTGCAGCGGCGGCGGGAAAAGCGGGCGCTCGCCAACGCCGGCCGCTAGAACGGTTCACCGTTTCACGGAAATTGCGAACCACTCTACCTCTTTGTTTTGACGCAATTGCGGATGGACAACCGTGCGCCGCTAACGCTCCGTTTCAGGTTCTCGAAAACCGCCATTCTCGCCTCGGCCAGACCCGAATCTCAGCAAGCCTTAGCCGGTGCGATACACGCGGATTTTCCACAGTTCCCAAGCTTCATTGACAAGCCGCAATGAAGTGTCTAGAAGCCCGCCCGCATGAGCAGGGCGGTAATGCCAGCTTGCGAATGGGTCCGTCAGACAAGGCCACGGACGGCCAAGAAGGCGACTTGTGATCAACCGAAAAGTTCGGGTCTAAAATCGGCGCGCATGCCGCTGCAAAGCTTGTGCGCGCGCACCACGGGTATAAACTCGGGAACAGTTTGAAGCCTGAGCAGGAAGGTCAGTTTTCAGATGAATCTACGCATTTCGGGAAAACACATGGACATCGGCGATGCGTTCCGCACGCGCATCAACGACCGTGTCGGCGAGGCGATCGAGAAATATTTCGATCGGGGTTTTTCAGGACATGTCACGGTCATCAAATCGGGGTCGCGTTTCTCCGCCGACTGCATGGTCCGGCTCGATTCCGGCGCTTCCTTGCAGGCGACCGGCGATGCCCAGGATCCGACGCTTGCCTTCGAGGCTGCGGCCGATCGCCTGGAAACACGGCTGCGGCGCTACAAGCGCCGATTGAAGTCACGCAACACCGGCAACGGCAATGGCGAGGAACCGACCGACATCGCCTACACCGTCATGGCTCCTCTCACCGACGATGAGGAAGACATTCCGGAGGATTTCGCTCCGGTCATCGTCGCCGAATCAAGCATGACGCTGCGGACCATGTCGGTGGCGTCGGCTGTCATTGAGCTCGATACCAGCGACAGCCCGGTCTTCGTCTTCCGCAACGCCGGAACCGACCATCTCAACATCGTCTACCGCCGGCCGGACGGGAACATCGGCTGGATCGATCCGTCAACGACCAAAGTCGCGCAGGGATAAAAAGCCAGCCGCGCGAGGGGGCGACGACTGGCGCGGCAGGCGAGCAAGGGATTTTTCAAGCATGGATCTCAGTGATCTCATCAGCGTTCCGGCGATCATGCCGGCGCTGAAGGCGAATTCCAAAAAGCAGCTTCTGCAATTGCTGTCGGAGAGGGCGGCGGCGATTTCGGGGATTCCGGAACGGGAGGTGTTCGACACCATCCTGCAGCGCGAGCGGCTGGGCTCGACCGGGGTCGGCAACGGCATCGCCATTCCGCACGGCAAGCTCGCCGGCGTGAAGCGGATCGCGGGCGTCTTTGCCCGGCTGGAGACGCCGGTGGATTTCGAGGCGCTGGACGACCAGCCGGTCGATCTGGTGTTTTTGCTGCTGGCGCCGGAAGGTGCGGGCGCCGACCATCTCAAGGCGCTGTCGCGCATCGCGCGCGTGCTGCGCGATGCCGACACGGTGGCCAAGATCAGGGGGACGCGCGACGCGGTGGCGATCCACGCGCTGCTGTCGGACGCGCAGGCCTCGCACGCGGCCTGAAGTTTTTTGGATTAAAGCTTCCAAGGGCCGCCGCGTGCGGCCCTTTCGATTCCGGACGTCACAGTCAAAGTCCGGTTAAGCCATGGATCTTGCCCGAAAACCGGATTCCACTTTTCGGGGATCATGGTTTAGTGGATCGCAACGGTGGTCAGGTCGTTCTCCAACGCACCCGCCAGCGCCCGGTCACGAGCATCGGAAAGCAGGATGGGCTGGCCGTTGGCGGCGAAAAGCGCCCACAGCTCCAGGCCGGGCGCGATTTCATCGAGGCCGGGGAAGCGGCCGCGCAGGTCGTCGCTCGACACTTTCCTGAGATAAGCGACCGAACCTTCGCCGAGATGGGCGAGTTCGCCGCTGGTCATGGTGATCAATTCGTCAGTTCTGGTCATTTCAAGCCTCCTTGGCGCGAGGACGCCAGGATTGGCCGTCTCGCATAGAGCCGTCGGCGAAGATCAGTCTTTCACCGATATGTTTATTTTCCGTACCAGCCGCTCGGCCTCCGGCCGGTCGAGATCGATCGACAGCAGGCCGTTCTTCAGTTCCGCCGCGATCACCCGCATGCCGTCGGCCAGCACGAAGCAGCGCTGGAACTGCCGCGCGGCGATGCCGCGGTGGAGGAATTCGCGCTCGGTGTCGTCGGTCTGACGGCCGCGCACGATGAGCTGGTTTTCCTCCGTGGTGACATCGAGGTCGCTTTCGGCGAAACCCGCCACAGCAAGCGTGATGCGCAGCCTTTCGGCCTTGCCGTCGTCGGCGTTCAGGCGCTCGATGTTATAGGGAGGGTAGCCGTCGCCGGACTTCGCCAAACGCTCAAGCGTCTTTTCCATGGCATCGAAGCCCAGAAGAAGCGGGCTGGAGAAGGGCGTCATTCGACTCATTGTTACACTGTCCTCTGAAGAGCGACACAAACTGGAAAAACCCGGATGGCATTTTTCCCGATGGTCTTGATATGGTCCGCCGCGCGATCAAGTTCAAGCCACTGAAATCAGGATGACGTTTCGTTGAACCGCCATCCTGGTTCAGCTCTTCGTTGGAGCATGATCTTGTCCGAAAACCGGTTCCCACTTTTCGGGATCATGCTCTAAACCCCGCCCAAAAAGACTCCCAAAAGGAATTGAAATGCCCCAATCCAGAAAGATCATCATCGACACGGACCCCGGCCAGGACGATGCCGTCGCCATATTGCTGGCGCTCGGCAGTTCCGAGCTGGAGATCGTCGGTATCACCGCAGTTGCGGGCAACGTGCCGCTGAAGCTGACCCAGAATAACGCCCGCAAGATCTGCGAACTGGCCGGCAGGCCCGACATTAAGGTCTATGCCGGCGCCATCCGCCCGCTGGCGCGCCAACTCGTCACCGCCGAGGAAGTGCATGGCAAGACCGGGCTGAACGGTCCGCAACTGCCTGAGCCGACAATGCCGTTGCAAGAACAGTACGCCGTCGATTTCATCGTCGAGACCCTGACGCGCGAGGAAAGCGGCACGATCACGCTCTGCCCGCTCGGACCGCTTACCAACATAGCGCTGGCGCTGATCCGCGAACCCGGGATCGCGCCGCGGATCAAGGAAATCGTCTTGATGGGCGGCGGCTTCTTCGAGGGCGGCAATGTGACGCCGGCCGCGGAATTCAACATCTATGTCGACCCGCAGGCCGCCGATGTGGTGTTCAAATCCGGCATTCCGATCGTGATGATGCCGCTCGACGTCACCCACAAGGCGCTGACCACGTCCAGGCGCACGCAGGCCTTTCGCCAGCTCGGCACCAAGGTGGGCGCCGCGACCGCCGAGATGCTGGAATTCTTCGAGCGCTACGACGAGGAAAAATACAGCACCGACGGCGGGCCGCTACACGATCCATGCGTGATCGCCTATCTCATCAAGCCGGAGCTGTTCAAGGGCCGCCACTGCAATGTCAGCGTCGAGACCGCGTCGGAGCTCACCATGGGCATGACGGTGATCGATTGGTGGGGCGTCACCAAGCGGGAGAAGAACGCCATGGTGATGCGTGACATCGACCATGACGGCTTCTTCGCGCTCCTGGTGGAGAGGCTGGGGCGGCTGTAGAGAGCTGCCTTCTCCCCGTTTACGGGGAGAAGGTCCCGGCAGGGGGATGAGGGGCAGCACGAACGCTCATGTTTTCATTCCGCAAACCGGTAGAAGACGAAGCCGTTGTCGCGCGTGACGCGCTCTATCTTCGCATGCGAGTTCAGCAAATGCGGACGATCGTCGTCGATCAGAGCAGAACCGCCGTTTTCCATGGAGACGAAATAGATTCCGCGGCCGTGGTCCAGCTGAACACTCTTGACCGTTGCTTCGATCGAATCGAATGACCGGATCGGGCTGGCGTCATTGGTCCATTTATTGGCGGCCAAGGAAAACATCACTGCAAACGCAGCAACGGAAAGGACAACGCCAAGAGCGTTCCTTTTCAAATCCGTGTAAGACCACGACATCGGTTTGAATCCCCTGCTTCCCAGTCATGTGGTGACAGGAAGGCCGACGTTCAACGGCCTCCCTGTTGCAGCAAGGTGCGGTTTGCGTCTTGGTTCGCGACTGCCGTTATTTCGCCTTCGAAAACGCCAGCCACAGCCCGCCGCCGACCAGGAAGCTGCCGCTGATGCGCGACATCAGCCTGACGCGGCTGGCCGACAGCAGCCGACCGGCGCGGCCCGCAGCAAGTGCGTAGGTCGAGTCCGACATGGCGGCGAAGATCATCGCGGTCAGGCCCATCACCACGATCTGCAGCGTGTAATTGCCCTGCGGCGCGATGAACTGCGGGAAGAAGGCGCCGAAGAAGACAAGCGTCTTCGGATTTGAGATCGCCACCAGAAAACCCTGCAGGAAGAAGCCGCCGCGCGGTTTGCGGGCCGATCCGTCGGGGTTCAGCGTGCCTTTGGCGCGGAACATCTGCACACCCATCCAGATCAGATAGGCGGCGCCGATCAGCCGCACCCATTCGAACCAGTGGCCCATGCCGGCGATCAGCGTGTTGAGACCGATGCCGACAATGGCGATCATGATGGCGAGACCGGCCTGCGTGCCGGCTACATTGGCCAAGCCGGCGCGCGAGCCATGACGGATGCTGTTGGCGATGATCAGCGTCACCGTCGGCCCTGGCACCAGGATAATGACGATGCAGGCGACGACATAGGTTGCGTAAAGTTCCAGCGACATGGTCTTTCCTCGAACGGACGGAGGTGATGCGGCGGTGGCCGCGGATCAATGCATGGCGCCGCCGCCGGCGCAAGTCGCCCTGCATTGCCGACCGGAATCGCTCAAGCCGCGCCTGCCGACCAGGGCAGCATCGCCTCATAGGCGGCGCCGGCCTTGAGTACATCCAAGTCGCCGCGCGGGCGGCCGACCAGCTGAATGCCCATCGGCCGGCCTTTCTCGTCGAAGCCGGCCGGCACATTGAGCGCCGGGCAGCCGCCCAGCGTGGCAAAAGCCGAGACCTGCATCCAGCGGTGATAGCTGTCCATGGCGTGGCCCGAGACCTCGCGCGGCCAATGGGTCGAGACGTCGAAGGGAAAGACTTGCGCGCTGGGGAGCGCGATCAGGTCGAAGCGTTCGAACAACGAAAGCAGCGTGCGGTGCCAAGAGGTGCGCCGAACGGTTGCGGCATGGATCTGCGGCGCGGTCAGGCGCATCGCCTGTTCCACTTCCCATACAGCCTCAGGCTTCAAAAGCCTGCGTTTTGCCGGGTCGTCGTAATGCGCCTTCAGCCCGCAGCCGCTGCTCGACTGACGCAAGGTGACAAAAGCCTGCCACAGCGCCTCGAAGTCGACATCCGGGACCAGCGCTTCGCTGTGGTACGACGCGTCGGCGAAGCGGGCGAGGGCAGTCCCGCAAAGTTCGAGTACGCCCGGCTCCGTCGGCAGGTGGCCGCCGAGGTCGCCCAGCCAGGCGACGCGGCCGCCGGCCGCCTTCGCGCGCAAGCCGTCGAGGAACGAGCCCTCCTTGGCATGCGACAGCGGGGCTTGTGGATGATAGCCGGCCTGTTCATCGAGCAACAGCGCGATGTCGCGCACGCTGCGGCCCATCGGCCCCTCGACGCCCATTTGGGAATGGAAGACCTCGAAAGTCGGACCGGCGGGCACAAGACCCTGCGAGGGACGGAAACCGTAGACGTTGTTATAGGCGGCCGGATTGCGCAGCGAGCCGCCGAAGTCGCTGCCGTCGGCGACCGGCACCATGTCGAGCGCCAGCGCCACAGCCGCGCCGCCGCTCGAGCCGCCGGCGGTCAGCGCCGGGTCGAAAGCGTTGAGCGTCGGCCCGAAGACCGGATTGTAGGTGTTGGAGCCGAGGCCGAATTCCGGAACATTGGTCTTGCCGATGATGATGGCGCCGGCCTTGCGGATGCGCTCGACGAAGAATTCGTCCTCGTCGGGAATGAAATCGGCGAAGATCGGTGAGCCGAACGTGGTTCTCAGCCCCTTGGTCAGGGCCAGATCCTTGATGGCGATCGGCAGACCGAACAGCGATCCCGTCTCGCTGCCCTGCGCCAGATGCGCATCGGCCGTATCGGCATCGGCCAGGATGTCGGCGCGCTGGCGCAGCGAGACGATGGCGTTGACCAGCGGGTTCACCATCTCGATGCGGTCGAGGAAAGCGCCGGCCACCTCGCGCGCCGACAAATGGCGCTGCCTGATCTTATCGGCGAGTTCGACGGCTGAGAGGCGGCAGATGTCGCCGGCCGGCGGCACGGCGTGCTTGGTGACGGGACGCATGGCCGCTACCGCGCCGCCGCCAAGGCAGCGTCGACGTCCTTTGCCAACGGAATGGCCGGCTGCGCGCCGGGCTTCAGGCAGGCGAGCGAGCCGGCCACGGCGGCGCGGGTGAGTGCTTGCTTAAGCGACAGGCCGGACGACAGGCCGGCGCCGAAATAGCCGCAGAACGTGTCGCCGGCGCCGACCGTGTCGACCGGCGTGATCTTCAGCGCCGGAATGATGAGGAAATCGTCCGGCGTGGCGGCGAGCACGCCATCGCCACCCAGCGTGACGACGATGGCGCGGCCTGTCTTGCCGGCATAGTCGCGCATGCGGGCGGGGCGGTCGCGTCCGGAAAGCGCCAGGGCCTCGCCATAGAGATCGAACTCGGTTTCGTTGGCGACGGCATAGTCGGCCCTGCCGAGGAAGCCTGCGGCTTCGGCCCGGAAGGGAGCGGTGTTGAGCACGCTGATGGCGCCCGCCGCGCGCGCCGCGTCAAGCGTGGCCTCGACCGTCTGCAGCGGGATCTCGTGCTGCAAGAGCACGACATCGCCCTTTTTCAGGAAGGCCTTGGCAACATCGCCCGGAACGACCGAGTCGTTGGCGCCCGGCACGACGGCAATGACGTTTTCGCCGTCGGCACCGACCAGGATCAACGCCGTGCCAGTGGAGGCGAAGCTCTGGCCGACACCGGAGAGATCGACATTGCCGGCCTTGAGAAGCGCGAGCGCCTCGGCGGCGAAACTATCCTTGCCGACCGCGCCCACCATGCGCACTTGGGCGCCGGCGCGCGCCGCGGCCAGCGCCTGGTTGGCGCCCTTACCGCCGGGCGCGGTGGCGAAGCTGGAGCCGCGGACGGTCTCGCCGGGTTCCGGCAAGCGGTCGACATTGGCGATGAGGTCGAGGTTGATCGAACCGACAACGATAATCAAAAAGTGCCTCCCGCTGAAGCGGGCCAGCCTGCGTTGAAAGGCGAACCTGCTCCAAGAATCTGCTTTTGCGCAATTCCAGGCGAAAATAACGTAAAGCGCATTTCCTGGAATTGCAGGCTGGCGCGAAGCTAGCCGCAAAGACCGCCGGTTGCCAGATCATGTCGGTTGCGCGAGCCTTTGGCCCACAGCATCATTCGCAGCGGACCGTGACCAAGCCCTGATAATTGCCGGGCGACTTCGTGGCGGTCAGATCAACCTGGATGGTGTGGGTGCCGTTGGTCACCCGCTGCGGCGAACTGCCTGGAATATCCAGCCCCGAGCCGTCGAGCCGGAAGACGGAGGCGAAGGTGACATTGGCGTCGCCGCCGCTTGGAGCCGACGTGAAGGCGATCGGCGCCGGCGCGGAGACGGAGTAGCAGTCCAGCAGGTTGAGGATCGTGCACAAAAGCGAGCTTGCGGTGATGGTGGCGCCGGCGCTCGACCCGCCCGCCTGGTTGGAGCCGAAGATGTTGATGGCGGGATTCGATTTCATCGTTCCCGATGCGCCGATCATGATCGTGCAGGTGCCGATGATCGCCGCCTGCGCCGGGAGACAGAAGCCGGCAAGCGCTGCCATGCCAAGCAGCGCGCGGCTATTTCCTCTTCTTTTTCTTTTCATTGCCGGTCGTGCCTCTGATGCTCCAGCCTTCGTTCGCCCATCCCGCCGATGTTGCCGAGCGAGCCGCGGGAGCCGTGGCAGCGGTGCTCGTCGTGCTCCCCGTTGTCTGGCCATCGGCGCCGAGGCCCATTTTGAGGAGCTTCAATTCAAGCTGCAGGCGCTCGACTTCCAGCTCGTAGAGGCGGCTGCAATCGATGCGTTTCGGCGTCCGCCCGATCGGGATCACCACGCGGCCGTATGTGGCGATGTCGCTATTGGCCTGGTTGCTCGAGTTGTTGCCCCGGATGATACCGAGGTCGAGATAGGCGCCGCTGCCGGAAACGGCTGAGCGGCAGGTCGTGCCGTCGCTGGCGTGAACTTCGTCCTGGCCCTGAGGCAGGCTGACGCCGGGCAAGCTGAAACCCGTCTGGTTCTGGTTCAGGTTCAGGATATCCTCGGCAAACCCCTGACTTGCGACAGCCAGGGCGGGCAGCAAGGATAAGGTCAGAACCTGCGATGCCCGAAGAACTTTCCGCATATCTGTGCCCTTATCTGGGTCTGCTCGCTTGGAAAGGGGATACTCTCGGTACAGATACGCACTTTACGCTCGTTCGCGCCGTCGAACGGGACGACCACCAGAACAGGGCGCGACGCCTGGCCAGCCAGAAGGAAGGCGCTCGGCGTGATCTTGGCGTCGACCGGCTGGAAATCCTGGTCATAGACATGAACCTCGACGCGTATGCGCTGGTTGTACGGGTTGCCTGGGAAGACGCGAACGGCGAACGCATCCGTGAAGGATCGCACCTCGCCCCGCATCGGCGTCATCGACTGCCCCGTCGCTGCGACAGGAGACAGCGCGGCAGTGACGCCCGCCGCCAGAATTGCAATCGTTCTCAAGGACCGCTCCTTTTTTGCGAGAGGGCTATTCGCAGCGCAGCGTCACCGTTGCCTGGTAGTCGCCGGCGGAGAAGCGGTTTGTGCCGCTCTTGGTCCCGGCAAGATTGACGGCGACCGTCGATGTGCCCGGCACCGTCAACGCGGTCGCGGTGCCGGTTTCGGCAATCGTCTGGGCGCCTGAGGTGGCGAAGGTCGGGGTCCATGTCGTCGCCGTGGTGTCCGAGGCCGGCACGGTCGTCGTGGTTACCGGGTCCACGCTGAGCGCGACGCCGCCGGTGGTGTCGACCTGAGCGCTGCCGGCCGAGCCGCCGCCATTGTGCGAGCTTAGCGACTGGAGATTGCTGCTGACGGTCATCGTGCCGTTGGAATTGATCGTGATTGTGCAGGTCGCGGTGATCGTGCCGTTGAACAGCACATTTCCGGTGGCAGCCGATGCTGTCGGGCCGGCGCAGGCGGCCAGCAAGCTCGCAGCCATGGCGGCGCGAAAGAACTTCATTGAGACCTCTTTCGAACCGGACAATGCGGTTCAACGTAGGGTCATCTTTCCTTTATCGTTGTTAATTTAGCGTCAACTGAAATAATATTGAAAAGCAACTTCAAAGAAAACCGGCGATAACCAGAGGTTGCCGCCGGTTGCATTTCATCGATATAACAATCTGTTTATTTGAGCTATACCGATTTATATTACGATACATGGTTTTTCGCAATGGCATGCGAAAAATCGATGTTTCAGGCCACCTGACCCGCCTCCCAGCCGAGGATCGCGCGCTTGCGCGTCAGGCCCCAGTGATAGCCGGTGAGCGCACCGGACTTGCCCAGCGCGCGATGGCAGGGCACCACGAAGGACATCGGGTTGGCGCCGACTGCCGCGCCCACCGCGCGGCTGGCGGTCGGGTGGCCAATGCCGGCTGCTATCGAGGAATAGGTGCAGGCCTTGCCCATCGGGATGCGCAGCAACGCTTCCCAGACGCGAAGCTGAAAATCGGTGCCGATCATCACCACGCGCAGCGGCTGGTCGGCGCGCCACTGCGTCGGGTCGAAGACCCGCGCGGCGTATGACTGGGTGGCGGACATGTCCTCGACGTAAGTCGCGTTCGGCCAGCGGCCGGACATGTCGGCGAAGGCGGCCCGTTCGCCGCCGGCGTCACAGAAGGCCAGGCCGGCGAGACCTCGGTCGGTGACCATGATCAGCGCGATGCCGAAAGGCGAGATGTGGTAGCCATAGCGGATGGTCAGGCCGGCGCCTCGGGTCTTGTAGTCGCCGGGCGACATCGCCTCATGGGTGACGAAGAGGTCGTGCAGCCGGCCGGGGCCGGACATGCCGAGCTCGAACGAGGTCTCCAGCAGCGGCATGCCGGAATCGAGCAGCCTGCGCGCATGGTCGAGCGTCACTGCCTGCAGGAAAGCCTTGGGTGACAACCCTGCCCAGCGGGTGAAGAGCTTCTGCAGACCGGTCGGCGTCTCGCCGACTTCCTCGGCAAGGACCTCGAGGGAGGGTTGGTCGCGATAGTCGAGGCTGATCTTCTCGATGGCGCGGCGCACTACTTCGTAGTCGCTGCCTTCCGGCGTGATGTCGTTCTGAAGGATCGCTGACGGTTTCATGCGCGTATTCATGGTCATCTGAGCGTTCATGGCAATATCTCCTTGACCACGAATATCGTTCTTCCAGAGCTTTGCCACCACCCGAAACTTGCCTTCCTGCCGCCCGTACCCAGATAGAGTCGGCTTCGGGCTGAAGAGGACAGTCATGGCAGGTGAAAAGGTTGATCTGATCGGGGCAAAGGAAACCTTGCTGATGTCGCTTTACGGCAAGGCGCTGGAGAGCCGGCTGCCGCATTCCTTGCTCCAGGATCGCTTCGCCGACGAGGTGGTGCGCAGGATCGACTATGATTTCTCGAGGCTCAAGGTCGACGGCAATCTCGGTCTGGGTTTTGCAATCAGGGCGAAAACACTGGACGTTTGCGTTGCGGATTTCCTTGCAAGATATCCGGACGCGATCGTGCTGCATCTGGGATGCGGGCTCGACACGCGGATATTTCGTGTCGACCCGCCGCAAGGCGTCGACTGGTTCGATGTCGATTACCCGGAGGTCATCGGGCTCAGGCACAGGCTCTATCCGTCCAGGGAGTGTTATCATTCGATCGCTTCGTCGGTGACGGAACCGGCCTGGCTGGCTGAAGTGCCGCGCAATCGCCCGGCAATCGTGGTGGCCGAAGGGCTGACGCCGTATCTGGCGGCCGACGAGGGACTGCTGCTGCTTGCGCGGCTTGTCTCCCATCTTGCCGGCGGCGAGTTGATGTTCGACGCCTATAGCCGTTTCGGGCTGAAGCTGATGCGCCTCAATCCGGCGATCAAGGCGACGGGCGCCGAAGTCCATTGGGCCATAGAGGATCCGCGCGAATTGGAGCGGGCGGTGCCTAAACTTCGCTTCATCGGCGAGATCCCGTCTTACAAGCCGGAGCAAGGCGCGCGCCTGGGCTGGTCCGCCCGTTTGTTCGTTGGTCTCTGGAAGCTTATCCCCGCGATGCGCAAGGTCGGCAGGCTGCTGCGCTACCGGTTCTAAACAAGGGCGTTGTCAATGATCAGCTACTTCTGATCATGGATTCTCAGCCAAGTTTGTATTACGCCCAGATTGCGGTCAACCGGTTGAGTGGTCACGAAACATGCTTCTTCTGCCGACCATCCGCAATTATGATCTTGTGCGACAGCGTCTCGAAACGAAAGTTGTCCGGAAATAAGGCAAAGCATAATAGCGATAAAGGTAAGAACCGATTTAGTGTACTTATCAATCACTTCTGCCTCCCTTTTTTTGTTGGGAAGTGTATTGCAAGATGGATCATCCTTCAAGTCAGGATTTTGCCTGCCTTAGCGCGCGTGAAAAGGCTGTAGCAAAGCTTTCGCGGGAGTCGGGATCCAGGAAAGCCCCGATCGGCACATTTTGCCCCGGTGCTTCCACCGCCATTCCGGTGATGCCGATTTCGGCATGGCGGGCGATGGAAAAGCGCGCCCAGAACGGATTGAAATGATGCGCTTCCGAACGGCCGGACGGCGCGGTCTTGCGGATGTCGAGGCTGGTGCGCGAGACCGAGATTTCCTCGCGGGCGCGTGCCGCCCGGTAATTGGCGCGGAAGGCGATGTAGACGGCGATCACGTCGAGGCCGAAGAAGCCGAACACCGGCCAGGCGCCGTGCGACAGGAAGAAGGCGCCGGTGACGATCCAGCCGAACACAAGCGCACCCATCAGGATCAGGAAGCCGGTGCGGCCCAGCGAGCGGTGCGGCGTCAGCAGGGCCTGGAAAAATGGCTCGTCGGCTTCGAATGAGGCGTTTGTGTCGCTCATAAGGGAATATTATAGGAGGGGATATGGCGCCTCCCAAGTCCAAAAAATCCTTAGCTGCCAAAAAGCCTCGATCCGCCGTTGCAGGCGGTGGCCCGGTACCCGGCCGCCGGCGGCCGGGAAAAGCCGTGTCGCGGCCGCTTTACAGCGCTGCCGAGGTGCATGAGATATTCCGGCGCTTTTGCGTGCAGCGGCCGGAGCCGAAAGGCGAACTGCATTACGTCAACGCCTTCACCCTGCTGGTCGCGGTGGTGCTGTCGGCGCAAGCGACCGATGCCGGCGTCAACAAGGCGACGAAGGCGCTGTTCGCTGCGGCCGACACGCCAGCCAGGATGCTGGCATTGGGAGAGGCCAAGGTCGGCGACCATATCCGCACGGTCGGCCTGTGGCGCAACAAGGCGAAGAACGTGATCGCGCTGTCGAAAGCGCTGATCGACGACTATGGGGGCCAGGTGCCACAGGATCGCGACGAACTGGTGAAGCTGCCGGGCGTCGGGCGCAAGACCGCCAACGTGGTGCTCAACGTCGCCTTCGGCCAGCACACCATGGCGGTCGACACGCATATTTTCCGCATCGGCAACCGGATCGGACTGGCGCCCGGCAAGACGCCGGAACAGGTCGAACAGGGGCTGCTCAAGGTCATCCCGGCCGAATATATGCGCCATGCGCATCACTGGCTGATCCTGCATGGCCGCTATGTCTGCAAGGCGCGCAAGCCCGATTGCCCGGCCTGCGTCATCGCCGATATCTGCAAGTCCAAGGAAAAGACCACCGATGTGCCGGCGCCGCTGGTGCCGATCGCGCCGCTGGATGAGGTGTTTCCCGTCGGAACCTAATAACCGTAGCCGCGCGCCATGGCCGCGGCAAAGATCGGAATGAGCAGGAAGATGAAGCCCTCGGCGCGGACATAGGTCTTCACCGAGGCCAGTTCCGCCGCCGGCACCGAGAAGGAGGGATTGCCGCTCGCCTGCCTGTTCCACGAGATGAAGCGCATGGTCGGGACGATCGACAGCAGGCCGACGATGATGAAGGCCACCATCTTTGCCCAGAACACCCAGTTGTAGACGTAGAATTCCCAGCCTTTCAGCCCGTAGAAGACGCGCCCGATGCCGATGACGACGATCAGCGCGGCGATGATGCCGTAGTGGCGGTCGATGCCGGCAAGGCGTTTGAGCGTCGCCGCTCCCAAATCGCCGCGCACCAGCACGAATTCGGCGCCGATGATGCCGGCGAGCGAGAACACCAGAAGGTGATGGAATATGGCCAATACGAGATCAGTGGTGTCCATGTTCTTTCCCTGTGCTAAAGCGCGTCGCGATGAAACGGATTCAGGCGACGCGCTTTAAGTCTTTGTTTTGATGCATGTCGTTATCCCAAAACCGCTGCGCACTTTTGGGCGACATGCATTGGGCGGCCGCGACGTGGCTTAATCGTGTGTGTCCGAAGAGTAGCATCGTCGGTCAAAATTCCCAGATGTCGAAATCGCTGCGCTGGAGGATGACTCCGGCTGGTCCTGGCCCTTGTTCGAACGCGCCGGTTTGCTAAGCGCTGCCGCCTCAATGGAGGGGAATGCCGTGAGCATTGAAAAAGAAGCAGGAGTACCGATCCTCGAGACGGGACGCACCATTCTGCGGCCGCACCGGCTGGGCGATTTCGAGACCTATGCCATCATGTGGGCGGACCCCGCCGTCACCCGTTTCATCGGCGGCAAGCCGCGCACCCGCGAGGAAAGCTGGATGCGCTTTCTTCGCCATGCCGGCCTTTGGTCGTTGATCGGCTACGGGTTCTGGGCGATCGAGGACAAGGCGACGGGGCGCTTCATCGGCGAGGTCGGTTTCCACGACCTGAAGCGAGACATCCAGCCATCGCTTGAGGGCGTGCCGGAAGCCGGTTGGGCATTGGCCTCGGAGGCGCATGGCCAGGGGCTTGCGAGTGAAGTCGTCGGGCGGATCGTCGCCTGGAGTGACGAGACGTTCGGGCAGGCGAGAACCGTCTGCATCATCGATCCGGGAAACGTCGCTTCGCTCAAGGTGGCCGAAAAGAACGGCTATCGCGAAATCCTGCGCACCACCTATCACGACAAGCCGATGATCCTGTTGGAGCGTCAGGCCGCAGCCCGATAGAAGGGGCTCAGTCGATCAGCGTTTGGCTTTGGACCTGTTCAGGGCCACGGCGGCGCGAACCAGAGCCTTCAGCGCTTCCTCATTGATCTTCTCGTCCTCGCGAAAGTCGATGGCGCGCCTGGTGTTGCCTTCGAGGCTGGAGTTGAAGAGCCTTGCCGGGTCGGGCAGTGCCGCGCCCCTGGCGAAGGTCAGCTTGACGACGGTCTTGTAGGTCTCGCCGGTGCAGATCATGCCGGCATCCTCCCAGACAGGCACGCCGCGCCATTTCCATGTCTCGACGGCTTCCGGCGCGGCTTGCCTGATAAGGGCGCGAAGCCTGGCGAGCGTCTCGCCGCGCCAGTCGCCCAGTTCCTTGATCCTTGCGTCGATCAGCTCGGACGGAGACTTGCCTTCCTGCGCGCTGCTTTCTTGCATGTCCGGGTTCTCCTTTTGAAGCTGGATTAGAGATTGCCACCGTGGCCCTTTCAGGGAGACGGCGTTTGATCATTCGTGCGCTTACATCCGTTCGCCAGGCAGTTGGCTCGCCTGCCTCACCCAGGAGGTGAATTGCTCCTCGTCGAGCCGGTCGTCCTCATGGACGTGGAAATAGCGTGTGTCCTTGCTCTTGGACTCGCCCGGCGGCAACGGCTTGAGCGATATGCCGCGAAAGAAGGCCACCTTGATGTATTTGGTGAAGCAGTGGATGCCGAGAAACCAGCCTTCGCCTTCCATCCCGTAGAATGGAGAGTTCCATTTGACGGCTTTCCGCACGTCGGGCACAGCCTGCATAATGAGTTGGTCGAGCCGGCGCCCGACTTCGCTCTTCCAGCCCGGCATCGCCGCGATATAGGCCTGCACGGGAGCATCGCCATAGCCCTTGGCTATCTGCGGGTTGCCGCCAGAAAGCAGGACGGGCTTCGCGTCCGGGGACCCGGTGGCAACCTTCGATTTCGCCTTCGCCATCAGGCCGATCCTATGCGCTCGCGCGCCGGCTCACCGCGCCATCTGGGGGCATAGGGCAGCACGAACATATAGAGCCCGCTGAAGAGCAGCAGGAAAAGCGGGATCAACGGCGAATAGACGATCCAGGCGGGCGGTGGGCCCATGGCCATGGCGGCGAAATTGGCAATAACGCTGACGGTGAAGATGATCGACAGCCAGCGGTGAAGCTGCCTGATCCGCTTGCTCCAGTTCAATGCTACCTCCCTTGCAAATAACGAGACGGATCGAGTTGGTTACCAGCGCGCCAGCTGGGTGATCTGGATGAGATTGCCGCAGGTATCGTTGAGCTGCGCGATGGTCGAGCCGGTCACCTCGGTCGGCGCCATTGCAAAGCTGCCGCCATTGGCCTTGATGCGCTCGTGGTCGCCCTTGATGTCATCGCTGAAAAGCATCAGCGCCGGCTGGCCCTGCTTGAACATCGCCTGCTGATAAGTCTTCGCCGCCGGGTTGTCGTCGAGCGCCAGCTGCAGTTCGGTCCCGTCGATATCCTCGGGCGAGGCGACCGTCAGCCAACGGAACGGCCCGTTGGTGAAATCCGCTTTCTTGGTGAAACCCAGAACTTCGGTATAGAAGCCAAGAGCCTTCTCCTGATCATCGACATAGATGCTGGTCAGCTTGATCTTCATTTCGATGTCTCCATTGCTTACGCCTGCGGTTTGCCGCCCCGCCGGGACCGTGTCTGTCTTTTGAAGCTTTGGCGGATCTCAATCGATCCGCGAAAGCAACTGCTCCAGGGCCGTGAAGTTGCGCTTCCAGCCCACCGTGGCGCCGCGGTAGTACGGCTCCTGGTCGGTGCGGAAGCCGACCTGCTCCATGCGCAGATGCGTGCCCGTCCCTGTTGGGGTGAGCGTCCAGGTGACGACGCTTTCCAGGTCCTTGGTGTCCCATGAGACAGGGTCCTGTTGGGCTCGACCGTCTGCACCTGGCAGTCGACGCCTCCCCAGTCCGCGCTCAGATTGAAACGATGGTCCACGACCGGCTTGAAGTTGTTCTTCATCAGCCACTCCTCGATGAGATGCGGTTGGGTCAGCGCGCGCCAGATCTTTTCCGGCGGAAAAGGTATCTCGCGCTCGACAATGACGGAGCGCGTTCCGGCCGGCACATCATTCATTGATCCATCCTTTTGAGCAGATTTTCCAGATCGTCGAACCGGCTTTCCCAAAACCCCGCCATGTCGCGCGTCCAGTCCATCAGCGGCGCGAGCGCCGTGAGCTGCGCGCTGTAATGGGTCTGGCGCCCTTCATGACGGTCGCGTACCAGTCCCGCCTCCTTGAGCACGCCAAGATGCTTCGACACCGCCGGCTGCGATACGCCGGCCTGCGCCGTGAGGGCCCCGACCGTCTGCTCGCCCTGACGGCACAGACGCTCGAAGATGGCGCGCCTGGTCGGATCGGCAAGCGTCCTGAACAGCATATCGTGCGTGGCCGGCATCTCAGATCGATAACCCATTGGCTATTGATTGACGTATAACCACTGGGATATATGTGAGTCAAGCAGCAAATGGGCGCCGGTCGAACCGCAACGCCGGTACGGGCTTTCCCGGCGACACTGAACAGGTGCTTATGCGGGATCCGCTGCCGGAATGGTCAAATCCCTGAGTAGCGTCGAAAGCTCCGGCTCGTCGATGAGCAAGGCGGCGTCTGCCGCCGGCAGCCACGCGCGCTGCCGGTTCGCGGCTTCCTGCCAGTCGCCAAGTTCCTCGGTGACCTCGAGCAGATAGACCGCTACGTCGACGCGAATGAAACCGTCGGTCATGCGTTTCCAATAGGAATAGGTTCCGGCAGGCTGCTTCAGCGTCTTGCCGAGAACGCCTGCCTCCTCCTGGGCTTCGATCGTTGCCGCCTTGCGCCCGGACTTGCCCTTCATCGGCCAGCCCTTGGGCACGATGAAACGCCGCGTGGTGCGAGAGGTGACCAGCAGCACTTCGAGGCCGCCGTCTTCGCGCAACCGAAACGGAATGGCCGCCACCTGGCGGATTCGTTGCCCTTTCCTGGCCCGGCGAACTGCTTTCTTCTTGGTTGTTGCCATCCCAAATTCCGGTGAGAGCAGCGTCCCTGCCATACGCTATCCGCGCGGGCAAAACCTGTCCCCTGCAAACCCTAGAGCGGTTCACCGTTTCACGGAAACGGCGAACCGCTCTATCTTTTTTTTGACGCAACTCCTGACGGAAAACCGTGTCACACTTTTCCTGGAATTGCTCTAGAACCACCGCCCTTGCAATCCGGCATTTGCCAGCAAGTAAGTCGGCTAATAAACTGAAAAAAGTGAAATGTCAGCGGCAAACACGCGAAATCGTGTTGCCGACCGCTTCCATTCGACATGTCTGGTCATAAACCGGCACATCGGGTCGGGGCTTGGGTGCCGCCTGCTGGTCGAGATCGCGATACAATTGCTGCTGCTGCTGGTATTGCTGCCGCTGCAACCTGTTCTGCAATTGCTGAAGCTCATTCTGCTGCACCAATGCGTTGCGGTTCGTCGGGATGACGATCTGCGCGTAAGATGGCGCAACCTGAGAAATCGCGGCTGCCAGCAAGGCTCCCGCAAGAACAGTCAGGGCATGACGAAACATCCGGTCGGCTCCCGTAAGAAAAACCATCTCCTCCATATAGTGCGGCCGCTCGATGGCGCCATGGCCGAATGCGAAACGTGATGCCGTTCACGGAAGCCGCTCGATTGTCGTCATATGACGACTGGCAAACGCCGTTCGATTTGGTCAGTGTCCCTTACGTAAGTTTTTGGCTTCCACAACCAAAAAGTTAGGATATCCTTAAAAAGGCACCGCTCAGCAACCGGACGGTGTGTCGACTTGGATGGCGTAAATGCGGCCTGCGAGCCGCAAGGGGGCCGTGGCGCTGAACTCAAGGGGTTGAGTGCGTTCACGACGGGGGTGGGGCATGGCGTTGTTTTCGAACCGGCGCGCGCAATGCGCGTCGTTCATTGCGGATCGTCGGTCTGGGGCCAGGGCGCCAACTGAAGCCGGCGATTTCAACTTGAGTATCGGCCGGGCTGCAGTTTTCGCAGGCCGTCTGACATTTCTGCTCGGCGCGACGGCCCTGGCCAGCCTCCCCGGCCTGCATTCCGCTCAGGCTCAAGTGGTGATCGATCAGAATGGATCCGACGCGCCCAATCGCGGGCCTGGCGGTTATGACGATGACGGCGCCAACGGCGGCGATGGCGGTGTCGTCAGCGACACCAACAATGCGGACCAGCTCAATGTGGGTGCGTCGGCCTATGTCGGAACCGCCAATGGCGGCAAGGGTGGCAATGGCGGATATGGCGGCTTCGGCACTCCCATTCATACCAACGGCGGCGAAGGCGGAAACGGCGGCCACGGCGGCACTGTCGACATCACCAACAATGCGGACCTTTCCACGACCGGCGACAATCACAGCGGAATAGTCGCGACGGCCATAGGCGGCCGGGGTGGCGACGGCGGCGGCGCAGCGGCGTCAACGACGGCAGAATCCGGTGACGCGGGCAACGGCGGTGCCGGCGGCACGGCCAGCGCCAACGCGTCGGCCACGAGTTCGGTCACCACCACAGGCAACTCGTCTTACGGCATCTATTCCGATGCGAGTGGTGGCAATGGCGGGCAAGGCGGCGATTTCGACGCGGCAGCGATCGGTGCCGGCGGCAACGGCGGCAACGGCGCCTCAGGCGGCAGCGCTTCCGCCAGCAACGCCGGTTCCATCGACACGTCGGGGACGTTCTCCTACGGCATGCTGGTTCGCTCCGCCGGCGGCAACGGTGGCGACGGCAAAGGCGGCCTCGGCATCATATCCGAAGGCGGCAATGGCGGCGCTGCGACAATCGGAGGAACGGCCGAGGGCACCAATGCCAGCACCGGCAGCATCATCACCAGGGGTGATTTCGCCAGCGGCATGGTCGTCCAGTCGGTCGGCGGCGGCGGTGGTGGAGGCGGCGGCGCATTCGGCCTGTTCGGCGGCGGCGGTGCGGGCGCAGCCGGCAACAATGGCGGCTCGGCGACAGGAACGAATGAGGGCAAGATCGAGACCAACGGCACCGGCGCCATCGGCATGCTGGTGGAATCGGTTGGCGGTGGCGGCGGCGACGGAGGCGGTGCGGCCGGCATTGTTTCGATCGGGGGCACGGGCGGTGGCGGCGGCACCGGCGGCACCGTCACCGCCAATGTCGGCGGCACGATCACAACAGGCGCCGACGGCAGCGGCGATGGCGCTCATGGTGTGCTTGCGCAATCGGTCGGTGGCGGCGGCGGCAATGGCGGCTATGGGGCGGCAGCACTTTCGAACATAGCGGTCGCCATAGGCGGTGGTGGCGGCACCGGCGGCAATGGCGGTTCCGTGAACGTCAACCAAGCAGGCGCCGGCGCAAGCGTCTCCACCAAGGGCAATTCGGCGATCGGCATCCTTGCCCAGTCGGTCGGCGGTGGCGGCGGCAACGGTGGAGGAAGCATAGCAGCCGGAGCCTTCGTTTCCGTGGCCGTCGGCGGTAGCGGAGCGGCGGGCGGCGATGGCGGCGAGGTCACTTACAATATCGCCAATGCGACGGTGAGCACGAACGGCAGCGATTCCATCGGCATTCTGGCTCAATCGGTGGGCGGTGGCGGCGGCAACGGCGGATTCGCGCTCAGCGGCGCGGGCCTGGCCGCGGTCGGCGTCGGAGGAAAGGGCGCAGCCGGAGGTGTCGGCAAGAAAGTCGATGTCACCAGTGGCGGCAAAGTCGAAACCCAGCAGCAGCGTTCAGCTGGCATCATCGCGCAATCGATCGGCGGCGGTGGCGGCAATGGCGGATTCTCGGCAGCTGGCAGTTTGGGCGCCAGCGTTGGTGTCGGCGGCTCGGGCAGCAAAGGCGGCGACGGCGGCCAGGTGTTTTTCCGGACGCCTGACGGGGGCAATCAAACCATAATCACGCATGGCGCGGACTCGGTGGGCCTGATCGTCCAGTCGATCGGCGGTGGCGGCGGTAATGGAGGGTTCGCCGGAACGTTTGCGGTAGCTGCAACCGTGGGCATCGGCGGCGGTGCCGGCGCCGCGGGCGCGGGCGTCGATGTCCACACGACCTATAACGGATCGGTCGAAACCTTTGGCGAGCGCTCGGCCGGCATCATCGTGCAGTCGATCGGCGGCGGCGGCGGCAATGGCGGCGGCGTGATCGGTCTCAGCGCCGGCATCACGGTCGGCGTCGGCGGGAACGGCGCGGGTGGCGGCGGCGCCGGTGCCGTCGAATACCATTCCGCGAGCACCACCATCACCACGCATGAAGTGGATTCGGCCGGCCTCATTGTGCAGTCGATCGGCGGCGGCGGCGGCAATGGCGGCTTCTCGTTCAACCTCGCAGCCGGGGCGTCTGTCGGTGTCGGCGGCAAGGGCGGCGCGGCGGGTGCGTCAAACACCGTCACGATCGGCATCGACGATGGCACAATCCACACGATGAAGGACCATTCGACGGGCATCCTCGCCCAGTCGGTGGGCGGTGGCGGCGGCACGGGCGGCGGCAGCATAGCCGGCAGCCTCTCGCTCAATGTCGGCATTGCCGGCAACGGCGCCGGCGGCGGCAATGGCAACACGGTCGATGTCACCAACGGCGCCGACATCACCACGGATGGGATCCAGTCGCATGGCATCCAGGCGCAGTCGATCGGCGGCGGCGGCGGCTCGGGCGGCTTCTCGATCGCCGTCGGCGGGCCTTCGCTCGCCGTCGGCGGCGCGGCCTCGGACGGCGGCAGCGCCATGAAGGTCACGGTGACCAATTCGGGCGTGATCAAGACCAACGAGGACCTGTCGGTCGGCATTCTGGCCCAGGCCATCGGCGGTGGCGGCGGCGACGGCGGCCTGGCGGGCGCCGGCGGACTGTTCACCGCTGTCGGCGTCGGCGGCAAGGGCGGCGGCGGCGGCGATGGCGGCGAGGTCGAGGTCACCAACACCGCCAACATCACGACCAGGGGCGATCTCGCCCACGGCATCATGGCGCAATCGGTCGGCGGCGGCGGCGGCAATGGCGGCAGCGCGGGCGCGGTCTCGGTCGGCGCCTTTGTCGGTGTCGGCGTCGCCGTTGGCGGCGACGGCGGCGCGGGCCGCGACGCGATGAAAGTCACGGTCGACCATACCGGCGACATCACCGTCAGCGGCATGGGCGCCAAGGGCATCATCGCGCAGGCCATCGGCGGGGGTGGCGGCAATGGCGGCAAGGCCGTCGCAGGCGCTTTCAGCGCCGGGCTCTACGCATCGGCGGCCGTGGCGGTGACCGTCGGCGGCAGCGGCGGCGACGGCGGTTCGGGCGGCGAGGTCTTTCTCAAGGCCAACGGCAAGATCATTTCAGACACCGACAATGCCGGCTCGGGCGGTGTCGTGGCGCAATCGATCGGCGGCGGCGGCGGCAATGGCGGCCGCGCCACCTCGATCGCTGGCGCGGTCAGCGACGAGGTCGCGATCAACCTTGGCGTCGCCATCGGCGGCAGCGGCGGCAATGGCGGCCAGGGTAACAAGGTCACGGTGGAATCGGGACTCGTCGGCGGCGGGCAGATCGTCACCCATGGCTTCCAGGCGGTCGGCATCCTGGCGCAGTCGATCGGCGGCGGCGGCGGCAATGGCGGCGACACCTTCGGCGGCGCCGGCGGTTACGGCAACAGCGTGACGATCACCGCGTCGGTCAATATCGGCGGCAAGGGCGGCGGGTGCATCGGCAACGACCCGACCAAGTGCAACAACGCGGGTGACGTTCACGTCACCAATGCGATGACGGTCTCCACGGACGGCGATTCCTCCAGCGCCATCGTGGCACAGTCGATCGGCGGCGGCGGCGGCAATGGCGGCACCAGCACCGGCGGCTCGGCCAATGTCGGTGGCGGCGACGGCGTCAACATCGCGGCGAACTTCGCGATGGGCGGCGGCGGCGGCCAAGGCGGCTTCGGCAACACGGTCGACGTCATCAACTCGGGCAACCTGACCACGACGGGCGCCTTCTCGTCCGGCATCATGGCGCAATCGATCGGCGGCGGCGGCGGCATAGGCGGCTCCAGCACGGCGAAGTCCTACAACATCGGCGGCACCAGCCAGACCAGCGTCAGCGTCAATATGGGCCTCGGCGGTTCGGGCGGCGGCGCCGCGAATGCCATGAAGGTCACGGTCAACAACACCGGCATCATCAACACATCGGGCTTCGGCTCGTCCGGCATCATCGCGATGTCGGTCGGCGGCGGCGGCGGCGCGGCGGGCGCGGCATCGGCCTCGGACGAGGATGTCGGGGGCGATATCGGCGCCGGCGATGACGGCGCGACCACCGTTTCGATCGGCGTGGCCCTCGCGCTTCCCGGCGGCACGGCCGGCAATGGCGGCGAAGTCTCCGTCACCAACAACAACTGGATCATCACCGACGGCGCGTTCTCCTTCGGCATCAGCGCCAGTTCCATCGGCGGCGGCGGTGGCGTCGGCGGCTCGGCATCGGCCGGCGCCACGGCGGAATACGCGATCGGCGGCGGCATTGCAGGGGCAGGCGGCAGCGCCGGCAACGGCGCCCTGGTCGAAGTCACCAACAACGCCAATGGCTTCATCTGGACCAAGCGGGAGAACTCGATCGGCGTCTTCGCGCAGTCGATCGGCGGCGGCGGCGGTTCGGGCGGTGCCGGCAAGAGCACCGGCAGCGACGGCGGCACGGTCGACGTCAAGTTCACGATGGGCGGGCTGGGCGCCGGCGGCGGCGACGGCGGCGAGGTGCATGCCACCAACAGCAGCATCATCGAGACCGACATGGCCAACTCGCACGGCATCATGGCCCAGTCGATCGGCGGCAGCGGCGGCGTCGGCGGCGCGGCCGCCTCGACGTCCGCGGACGCCAAGGTCTCGATCGCGGCATCCCTCGGCGGTCTCGGCGGCGGTGGCGGCATCGGCAAATTCGTCCACGTGATCAACAACCAGAGCGGCGTCATCGTCACCAACGGCGACAATTCCTACGGCATCTTCGCCCAGTCGATCGGCGGCGGCGGCGGCGCGGCCGGCAGCGGTTCGACCGAAACCGGCAAGGCCGAGGACGTGGCGGTCAACCTGTCGATCGGCGGCATCGGCGGCTCGGGCAGCCGCGGCGGCGACGTCACCGTCGACAATCACGGCGAGATCACGACCTACGGCTATCTCTCGCATGGCATCTTCGCGCAGTCGGTCGGCGGCGGCGGCGGCGCCTCGGGCGCGGCGGCCAGCGCCTCGACGGCCGACATGAGCATCGGCGGCGCGGTTTCCCTGCCTGCCGGTGACGGTGCCAATGGCGGCCATGTCATCGTCAACAATGACGGCGTGATCACCACCAACAAGGACGGTGCGATCGGCATCTTCGCGCAGTCGATCGGCGGCGGCGGCGGTTACGGCGGAACCGTAACGGCCGACACGGCCGGCGACAGCTCGGTGGCGCTGCAGATCGGCGGCTTCGGCGGTAGCGGCGGCAATGGCGGCAAGGTCGAGGTCGACGTCTCCGGCAAGATCGAGACGTTCGGCGCTCGCGCCCATGGCGTGGTGGCGCAATCGATCGGCGGCGGCGGCGGTTATGGCGGCGACGCCAGCGGCAAGGCCTCCAACGCGCTGGCCATCGGCGGCCTCGGCGGCAATGGCGGCGACGGCGGCGACGTGACGGTGACCCGCACCGGCGAAATCATCACGCATGGCGTCGATTCCATCGCCATCATCGCGCAGTCGGTCGGCGGCGGCGGCGGCTTCGGCGGCGCGGGCTTCGGCCGCTTCGGCGCCGATGACGACGGCGGCGGGCCGAATGCCATCGGCTTCAACACGCCGGGCGGCACCAAGGGCACCGGCGGCAAGGTCACCATCATCCAGTCGGGCGCGATCGAGACCGATGGCGATCGCGCGCACGGCATCGTCGCCCAGGCGGTCGGCGGCGGCGGCGGCGCGGGCGGCAATTCCTCGCTCGACATGAACCAGTCGGCGGCCGGCTCGCAGGGCGGCATTGGCGACGCAGCGGCGGCGACGGCCAGCACCGACAGCCTGGTCTGGGTAAAGGGCGCGAGCTCTTATGCGATGTTCGGCCAGAGCGCGACCGGCCAGGGCAACTCAAACCTCGTCCATCTGACCGCGGGCGGAAATCTTTTCGCGCAGGGCGCCGATTCGGTGGCGGCCTATGGCGAGAGCACGGCGCAGGGAACCAAGGGCAATGTCACCATGGACCTGCAGGGCCAGTATACGATCGGGGGCTCCAACACCGGCGTCGCCGTGATGCTGGTGGGCGGACAGGACAACACCGTCAACAACAACAGCCTGCTCTACGCGATGGGCGCGACGCCGACCTTCTCGATCATGCAATCGAAACTGGCGGCCTTCAGCGCCTCGCTGCTGGCGCCAGGTCCGGTCGTGCCGGACGATGCGATCCTCGAATCGCTGCTCGACCAGTTCAGCCCACTCGCGGTCACCGGCACCTCAGGCAACGATACGTTCAAGAACCAGAAGAGCGTTGTCGGCCTTGGCCGCGTAATCGGCAATGTCGATCTCGGCGGCGGCATCAACGAATTCGACAATTTCGCCGATTCCTCGTTTGTCGGTCTGAAATCGATCAATCTCGGCGCCGGCGGGATGTTCAAGAACCAGGGCCTGATGACCAATCAGGGCATCGGCGTGGTCGCGACGATCGACGTCACGGGTGGCTGGGCCCAGGACGATACCGGTTCTTTTGTCACCGATATCGACCTCAACAACCAGATCACCGACAAGCTCGTGCTGACCGAGACCGGTGATTTCGACGGCACGGCGCCGCTCAACTTCCTGTCAATCGACAAGCTGTTTACGCAATACGCATTGGCGACGGGCTCGGCGATGGCGGATTCCGGGCTGACGCCGCAGACGTTGCATCCGGCGGTCGGCTTCAACTTCCTGGTCCGGGTCGACAACGGCACCAACCTGGTGCTCTACGCCGATAACAAGACCTTCCTCGAACTTGCGCAGGATCCGGGCTCCGGCACGACCGATCCCGGCGTGTTCCAGATGGCTCAGTATCTCGACGACGTCGAGGCGGCCTCAAGCCCGGACAATCCGATGGCGCGCCTGATCAACATGCTGCGGTTCTCGCAGACCGAGGCGGAACTGGGCGCCGCGCTGACGAGGCTGACCCCGCACTATGCCGTGCACACCTTCGACATGATCAACCGCTCCACCGACATCATGCTCGACCAGGCGCATGAATGCACCGGCGTCCCGGCCTACAAGAATACCGACGGCCGCTGCATCTGGGGCACGATCAGCCCGCAAGCCGAATACAGCAGGGATACGGGCGCCGGCACCACCAGCCGCGATGACACATTGAAGACGTTGTCGTTCGGCGGCATCGGCGAGGTCGGGCACAGTTGGTCGCTCGGCGCCACCTTCGGCCGCACGGAATACGATTCCAAGATCGCCTACAACGGCGACCAGCTGTCGGACACGCAAGGCGAATCCTGGCAGGCCTATGCGCTGGCGAAATACGAGAACAACAACTACTTCGTCGACCTCGCGCTCGGCGGCGGCACCGGTTCCTTCAAGGGCGAGCGCGACACCCATATCGATCCGGTCGCCTTCATTCCCGGCGAGACGCTGGACGGCGTCTATTTGCCCGAGGAACTGCTCGACGGCATCGGCAACAGCGTCACCTACAAGCAGGATACCTCCCAGTTCGGCGGTTCGGCACGGGTCGGCATGACCCATCAGATGGGCGCTTTCTATCTGCAGCCGACGATCCAGTTCGATGCCCGCTGGCTCGATGTCTCCGGCAAGGAGGAGGGCTCGGTCGCCGCCTTCAATTTCGACGGCAGCGGCAGCATGTTCTATGCCGCGACGCCGGCGCTCGAGGTCGGCGCCGACATTGCGGTCAGCGACATCGCCAGTTTCCGCATCTACGGAAAGGCCGGTGTCGAGTTCTCCACCAAGCAGTGGGAGATCGAGGGGCGCTTCGCCGCCGCCGAGAATCTGCCCGGCAACCCGGCATTGCACTTGACGGAAGCCATCGATTCGCCGCTCTATCGGGTCGGCGCAGGGCTGGAGCTCAATGGCGTCAACGGTGTCGGCCTGGCGGTCAGGTACAACGGCGCCTTCGGGGAAACGGTCAAGCAGAACGCGGTCAGCGCGTCCCTGAAGGTCAGCTTCTAGCTGACGCGGGGCGGCGGCCAAGAAGGGATATCATGAGGACGAAGTACGCGTATTTGGCGGCGATGCTGGCAGCCGCCTGCTTCGCCGGTGTGCCGGCGGCGGGACTTGCCGCGCAGAACAAGGGCGACAAGGTGGCGCCTGCCGCTCAGCCCGCCGACGCGGCAGCCAAGCCGCAACTGCCGGGCGGCGCCTCGGCGCTCTCCGAAACGCATGGCGACTGGACGGTCAACTGCCAGGTCACCGGCACCAACAAGGTCTGCAGCCTGTCGCATCAGCAGTTCAACAAGCAGAGCGGCCAGCGGCTGCTGGCGATCGAATTGACGACCAAGACCGGCCAGGACGCCGCGGGCACGATGGCGCTGCCCTTCGGGCTTGCATTGGCCAACGGCATCTCGCTCGAGATCGACGACAAGAAGCTGGACGGCGCGCTGCAGTTCAACACCTGCCAGGCGGTAGGTTGCCTGGTCCCGGTGACGTTCGATGCGGATACCACGCCGCTGCTGCAGAACGGAACCACGCTGAAGATCAACGCTATAGCGGCCGACACGACGCAGCCGGTCTCCTTCACCATCTCGCTCAACGGCTTCGGCAGCGCGCTCGCCCGAACGGCGGACCTGTCGGCGGATTGAGTTTTGACGGGCCGGCCGCCAGTATGTTGGCGGTTGTACCTGTGGAGACATGCCAAAACGCCAGTCGCTTCGTCATCCCGGGGTCTGCGCCGCGTCGTTTCGCTCCTGCTTCGCGCTGGGATGACGACCCTGAGATGCCTTTGGCCAATCGCCACGGGTTTGCCTTGGCTATTCTACCTCGCGCAAACGGTACCCCACTCCCGTCTCGGTGATGAGGTAGCGCGGCTGGTCCGGGGTCTTTTCGATCTTCTGCCTCAACTGGCGCACGTAGACCCTGAGATACTGGACGTCGGTCGTATCGCTCCAGATCTGCTTCATCAGGAACTGGTGGGTCAGCACCTTGCCGGCATACTGCACGAGCATGCGCAGGATGTCGTATTCCTTAGGCGACAACTTCACTTCCTTGCCTTCGACCTTGACGATGCGCTTCACCAGGTCGACGGAAAGGTCACCAGTGTGGAACACCGGCTTCTCGCCCTGCTGCTGAAATTTGTGGCGCAGCGCCACGCGGATGCGGGCGACAAGCTCGTTCATGCCGAAGGGCTTTGTCACATAATCGTCGGCGCCGAGCTCGAGTGCCGAGACGATGCCAGCCTCGTCGGTGCGGCTGGATAGGATGACGACCGGAATATCGAGGCCGTCGCTTCGCCATTTGCCGAGCAGCTCGAGACCGGTCATGCCGGGCAGGCCGAGATCGAGCAGGATCAGGTCGGGCCGCTCGGTCTGCATGAGTTCGATCGCCGCCTTAGCATTCGGCGCCTCGGAGACAGCGTAGCCCTGGCTGCCGAGGCCGACGCGCAGCAATTTGCGGATCGGCGGTTCGTCGTCGACGACCAAAATGGAGACGGTCTGGTTTGTCATGCCGCATCGTCCGTAAGGGGTGCGCCCAGCACAGGCAAATCGGCCGGCACCGGCATGCGGATGGTGAAGATCGCGCCTTGCCGGTCGGTGCGGTTGGCTGCCGCGATCATGCCGCCCATCGCCTCGATGAAGCCGCGGCTGATCGACAGGCCGAGACCGGTGCCGGCGCGCACCTGGTCGCGTTTGCGTACGCGGTAAAAGGTGTCGAATACCCGCTCCAGATCGTCCGGCGGGATGCCCGGCCCCTCATCCATCACCTGCAGGATGACGGCGCCGTTGTCGACCCAGGCCTGCAGCCGGATGGCCGAGCCGGGCGAGGCATATTTGGCGGCATTGTCGAGGAGGTTGAACAGCGCCTGCTCGAATAGCACCGGGTCGAGCCGCAGCATCGGCAGGTCAGCCGGAATATCGGTCTCAATTTTATGCTCGATGGTGATCTTCTGCGCCCGGTTCAGCGCCGAGCCGACAATATCGCCGACATAATGGAACGCGTCGTTCGGCTCCATCGCGCCCGACTCGATCCTGGTCATGTCGAGCAGATTGGCGATGAAGCGGTTCAGCCGCTCCGACTCGCTGACAACCGTCGACAGAAGCTCCACGCGATCGGTCTCCGGCAGTTGCGGCGCGAATTCCTTCAGCGTGCCGGCCGCGCCCATGATCGCGGCAAGCGGCGTCTTCAAATCATGCGAGATCGAGGTGAGCAGCGCCGAGCGCAAGCGGTCCGCTTCGGCCGCAAGCCGGGCGCGGTCGACATCGGCGACGAGCTGGACGCGTTCGATGGCGACGGCGGCCTGGTCGGCCAAGGCGTCGAGCAGACGTTGCTGCTCTGGCGTCAGCAGCGGGCCTTGCTTGTCATTGTCGAGGCCGACCACGCCGATGGCGGTTCGCCCTGTCCGCAAGGGGAGATAGAGGCGTTTTGCGCCCGGCAGAGTGTCGGCGCCGCGGCCGGCGGCGCGGTTATGCTCCCAGGCCCAGCGTGCGGCCGCGATATCAGCCTCGGCCAATGTGTCGTCCGGTGGATAGCCGGCCTTGACGGTGATGGTGCCGTTTTCCGGCAGAAGCAGCACGACGCGCACTTTCAGCATCGAAGCGATCTGGAAGGCCGTTGCCCATAGCACGTCGTCCAGCGTGCCGGCGCCGGCAAGCTTCTTGGAGAAGGAATAGATGTCCTCGGTCGCCCGTGCCCGCGACCGCGCGGCGACCGCCTGGCGCTGCACGCGCGCCGTCAGATTGCTGGCGATCACGGCGACGACGAGGAAGACCGTGAAGGCAACGATGCTTTCCGGTTCTCTTATCGTCAGCGTGTAGCGCGGCTCGAGGAAGAAGAAATTGAAGGCAAGCGCGCTGAGGAAGCAGGCATAGAGCGCCGGCCAGAGCCCGAACGTCACGGCCGAGGTCAGCACCGCCAGAAGCAGTACGCTGGCGAGATTGCGGACGTCGAGGAACTGGTCGAGGATCGAGCTGACCGCCAGCGCGCTGGCGACATAGGCCGTTGAGAACAGATAGGGCCAGATCTGGAAAGGCTTCGGCTCGGGCGCCGCTTTCACCCGCGCCGACGGCATGTCGGCATCGCGTTCGGCGCCCGAAATGACATGGACGCTGATATCGCCGGCATTGCGGATCAGATCATAGGTTAGCGAGCCCTCGATCAGCTCACGCCAGCGCGAGCGGGTCGGCCTGCCGATGACGATATGGGTGAAGTTGTTCGCCGTCGCGTGGCGCACGATGTCCTGGGCGACGTCCTGACCCGGAATGGTGGCGATCTCGGCGCCGAGCTGTTCGGCAAGGCGCAGATTCCTGGCCAGGCGGTCCTTGTCCTCCTCGGACAGGCCGGCGAGCCGTGGCGTGTCGACATGGAGCGCCGTCCAGGGCGCGCGCAGCCGGTCGGCGAGCCGGCGCGCATAGCGGATGCGGGCCGCTCCGCCAGGCTGCGAGTCGACGCAGGCGAGAACGCGCTCGCCGGCCGCCCATGGCCCTGGAATGGCATGCGACTGCATGTGGTTGAGCAACTGCTCGTCGACGCGCTGGGCCGTGCGGCGCAGCGCCAGCTCGCGCAGCGCCGTCAGGTTGCCCGGCGAAAAATAATTCTCGATGGCGCGCTGCGCGGTGTTGGGGAAATAGACCTTGCCGTCCCGCAGCCTCTTGATCAGGTCGTCGGGAGTGAGGTCGATGATCTCGATGTCGTCGGCCTCGTCGATGATGGAATCGGGAACCGTCTCGCGCACCCTGACGCGCGTGATCTGGGCGACGACGTCGTTCAGGCTCTCGACATGCTGGATGTTGAGCGTGGTGTAGACGTCGATGCCTTGCGCAAGGATCTCCTGCACATCGAGATAGCGCTTGGGATGGCGGCTGCCGGGCGCATTGGTATGGGCAAGCTCGTCGACCAGAACCAGGTCCGGGCGCCGCTTCAGGATGGCGTCGATGTCCATCTCGTCAAGGGTCTGGCCGCGATACTCGACCAGGCGGCGCGCGATCACCTCATAGCCGTCGACCAAAGCCTGGGTTTCCTTGCGGCCATGCGTCTCGACGATGCCGATCACGACATCGATATCGTCGGCGCGCTGGGCGCGGCCCGCCATCAGCATTTCGTAGGTCTTACCGACGCCCGGCGCCGCGCCGAGAAATATGCGCAGGCGGCCGCGGCCCTCGCGCTCGGCATGCTCGAGGAGCGCGTCGGGGGAAGGTCTGTTCTGGGAGTCGGTCCTGTCGTCCGGCATCAGGTCCAATCATGAATTGCGCCGGGGATCGTGTCGATCCCCGGTGCGGGGCTGATTACTTCAGGTCGTCCAGCGCCAGGTTGAGCGCGAGCACGTTGACCACCGGCTCACCTATGAAGCCGAGCTCGCGATCCTCGACATGGCTGTCGACGAGCGCCTTCACCTTGGCCTCGTCCACGCCGCGGGCCTTGGCGACGCGCGGCAACTGGAAATAGGCGGCCTCGGGGCTGATGTCGGGATCGAGGCCGCTGCCCGAGGCGGTGATGAGGTTCATCGGCACCGGCGCATTCGGGTTTTCCGCCTTCAGCTTCCCGGCGTCGCCCTTGACGCGCTCGATCAGCTTCGGATTGGTCGGGCCGAGGTTCGAGCCGCCGGAGGCGCTGGCGTCGTAGCCATTGCCGGCGGCCGACGGCCTGCCGTGGAAATAGCGGTCGCTGGCGAAGGCCTGGCCGATCAGGCTGGAACCGACCACCTTGCCGTCCTTGGCGATGAGGCTGCCATTGGCCTGGTTAGGGAACAGCGCCTGGGCAATGCCGGTCATGCCGATCGGATAGACGAGGCCGGTCAGCACCGTGAAGAAGACGATCATGACAAAAGCGGGTCTGAGTTGCTTGAACATCGGGGTCAATCCTTATGCGAGGCCGAGGGCCGTGACGATCACGTCGATCGCCTTGATGCCGACGAACGGCACGACGATGCCGCCGAGGCCGTAGACCAGCAGGTTGCGGGTGAGCAGCGAGCCGGCGCCGATGGCACGGTATTTCACGCCCCTCAGCGACAGCGGAATCAGCGCGACAATGATCAGCGCATTGAAGATGATGGCCGACAGGATGGCGCTCTGCGGCGTTGCAAGATGCATGATGTTGACCGCCTGCAGCGGACCGGTTTTCTGCCCGGGCGCGACGTAGAAGACCGCGAACATCGCCGGGATTATGGCGAAATACTTGGCCACGTCGTTGGCGATCGAGAAGGTGGTCAGCGAGCCGCGCGTCATCAAGAGCGCCTTGCCGATCTCGACGATCTCGATCAGCTTGGTCGGGTCGCTGTCGAGGTCGACCATGTTGCCGGCCTCGCGCGCGGCGACCGTGCCGGTGTTCATGGCGACGCCGACATCGGCCTGGGCCAGCGCCGGCGCGTCGTTGGTGCCGTCGCCGCACATGGCGACCAGCTTGCCCTTGGCCTGCTCCTCGCGGATCAGCGACAGCTTGTTCTGCGGCGTTGCCTGGGCGAGGAAGTCGTCGACGCCGGCTTCAGCGGCAATTGCCGCGGCGGTGAGCGGATTGTCGCCGGTGATCATCACCGTGCGGATGCCCATCTTGCGCAGCTCCGCGAAACGCTCGCGGATGCCGCCCTTGACGATGTCCTTGAGGTGGACGACGCCGAGCAGGCGGCCGTCGCGCTCGACCGCCAGCGGCGTGCCGCCGGCCTTGGCGATTTCGTCGGCGACCGCCTGCAGGTCGCGGATCGTGTCGCTCGTCGGACGCGTGCCATGCGCGGCGGCCGTCGTCTGGTTGACATGGGCAAGCACCGCATCGACCGCGCCCTTGCGAACCGATGAGCCGTCGATGTCGACGCCGCTCATGCGCGTCTGCGCGGTGAACGGCACGAAGGTGGCGTGCAGCGTTGCCATGTCGCGGGCGCGTATGCCGTATTTCTCCTTGGCCAGCACGACGATCGAGCGGCCCTCCGGCGTCTCGTCGGCGAGCGAGGCAAGCTGGGCGGCATCGGCCAGCTCGTGCTCGGGGATGCCCTTGGTCGGCCGGAACTCGGTCGCCTGGCGGTTGCCGAGCGTGATGGTGCCGGTCTTGTCGAGGAGAAGCGTGTCGACATCGCCGGCGGCCTCGACGGCGCGGCCGGACATGGCAAGCACGTTGAAGCGCACCAGGCGGTCCATGCCGGCGATGCCGATGGCCGACAGCAGCGCGCCGATCGTGGTCGGGATCAGTGTCACGAAGAGCGCAACGAGGATCGTCACCGGGATATAACCGCCCGAGTAGGAGGCGAAGCTCGGAATGGTCGCGGTCGCCAGCACGAAGATCAGCGTCATGCCGACAAGCAGGATGTTGAGCGCGATCTCGTTCGGCGTCTTCTGGCGCTCCGCACCCTCGACCAGCGAGATCATGCGGTCGAGGAAGGTGTGGCCGGAGGCGGCGGAAATGCGGACGCGGATCCAGTCGGACAGAACCTGGGTGCCGCCGGTGACGGCGGATCGGTCGCCGCCGGATTCGCGGATGACCGGTGCGGACTCACCGGTGATCGCCGCTTCGTTGACCGAGGCCACGCCTTCGATCACCTCGCCGTCCGACGGGATGATGTCGCCGGCTTCGACCAGCACGATGTCGCCGACCTTCAGGCTGGTGCCGGGCACCAGCTTGAACTTCGAGCGATCCCCGCCATTGGTGAGCAGCTTGGCCTGGGTCTCGGTGCGCGCCTTGCGCAGCGAGTCGGCCTGCGCCTTGCCGCGGCCTTCGGCCACGGCCTCGGCGAAGTTGGCGAACAGCACGGTGAACCACAGCCAGATGATGATCTGCAGGGTGAAGCCGAGATCGCCGCCGCCGGCGATGAGATCCCTGACGAACAGCACGGTGGTGAGCGCAGAGACGACCGCGACGACGAACATCACCGGGTTCTTGACCAGCGTGCGCGGATCGAGCTTGCGCAAGGCGCCGCCAATGGCGGGCACCAGGATGCGGGCGTCCATGATAACGGCGGATTTGGACTGGCTCATTTCTGGGCTCCAGTATCGATTTTGGTGGACGGCGCCGGGTGCTCGGCCTTCGGGAACAGGTGCGGAAGGCCGACTGCCAGCAGCCACAGCACGAACAGCGCTGCCGCCATGCCGAGGAAGGTTGAAAGCGTCGGGAAAGGACGGGGCTTCTCGTCCCTTCCGTTGTCGGGCGCTCCGTCACCGGTCTGGTGACGGTCGTTGCGGCGTATGTCGTTGAAGCGGGGCATGGTCATCTCAGAAGGTCTGTCCATGGATCATCGCCAGGTGCTCGACAATCGGACCGACGGCGAGCGACGGGAAGAAGGTGAGGCCGCCGACGATGCTGATGACGCCGACGAGCAGCCCGACGAACAGCGAGCCGTCGGTCGGGAAGGTGCCGGCCGAGGCAGGCACGGTCTTCTTGGCGGCCAGCGAGCCGGCAATGGCCAAAGCCGGGATGATGACCAGGAAGCGGCCCATCAGCATGCCGATGGCCATGGTGATGTTGTACCAGGGCGTGTTGCCGGTGAGGCCGCCGAAGGCCGAACCATTGTTCGCGGCCGCCGAGGTATAGGCATAGAGCACCTCGGTGAAGCCGTGCGGGCCGCTATTGGCAATCGATGCCACGGCGCTCGGCAGAACCACGGCGATGGCCGTGAAGATCAGCATCGCCAGCGGCAGGCACAGGATGGCAAGCATCGCCATCTTGACCTCCTTGGCCTCGATCTTCTTGCCGAGATATTCCGGCGTGCGGCCAACCATCAGGCCGGCGACGAAGACAGCGACGACGACGAACATCAAAATGCCGTAGAAGCCGGCGCCGACACCGCCGACGATAACCTCGCCGAGCTGCATGTTGATCAGCGGGATCATGCCGCCAAGCGCGGTGAAGCTATCATGCATGGCGTTGACGGCGCCGCAGGAGGCAGCCGTGGTGATGACCGCGAACAGCGCCGACATGGCGATGCCGAAGCGCGTCTCCTTGCCTTCCATGTTGCCGCCGTCGATGCCAAGCGCATGGACCAGCGGATTGCCGGCGGCCTCCGCCCAGTAGCAGACGGCGACGCCAACGAGGAACAGCACGCCCATCGAGGCGAGGATCGCCCAGCCCTGGCGCTCACTGCCGACCATGCGGCCGAAGACGTTGGTGAGAGCGGCGCCGATCGCGAAGATCGACAGCATCTGGATCAGGTTCGAGATCGCGTTCGGGTTCTCGAACGGATGCGCGGCATTGGCGTTGAAGAAACCGCCGCCATTGGTGCCGAGCATCTTGATGGCGACCTGCGAGGCGACCGGCCCGAGCGCGATCGTCTGCTTGGCGCCTTCCAGCGTTGTCGCGTCGACATAGGGCCCGAGGGTTTGCGGGATGCCCAGCCAGACATAGACGAGCGTCAGCACGATGCAGAGCGGCAAGAGCACGTGGAGGGTGCAGCGGGTGAGGTCGACCCAGAAATTGCCGATCGACTTGCCGGAAGCGCGGGCAAAGCCGCGGATCAGAGCGATGGCGATGGCAATGCCGGTGGCGGCCGAGACGAAATTCTGAACGGTCAGGCCGGCCATCTGCACGAGGTAGGACATCGTGCTTTCGCCGCCGTAGTTCTGCCAGTTGGTGTTGGTGACGAAGCTGACGGCGGTGTTGAAGGCGAGACCGGGCTCGACCGGCGTCATGCCCGCGGGATTATAGGGCAAAGCGCCCTGCAGCCGCTGCAGCACGTACAGAACCAGGAAGCCGGCGAGGTTGAAGAGCAGCATGCCGGTCGCGTAGACGGCCCAGTGCTGTTCTTCCTTCTCGCCCGTTCCGGCGAGACGGTAGAGCCCACGCTCGATCGGGGCGAGCACGGGCGACAGCAAGGTGCGGTCGCCGCTGAAGACGCGGTAGATATAGCTGCCGAGCGGCTTCACCAGCAAAAGCAGGATTCCGCAATAGACCAGGATCTGTATCCAGCCGTTGAGCGTCATGATGTGACCTTCCGTACGTCGATCAGAAGCGTTCTGGGCGAATGAGGGCGTAGGTGAGATAGGCGAGCAGGAACAAGGTCACCGCGCCGCCGAGGATGTAGTCGAAAAGCATGATCCGGCCCTTCCGCTCAGATTATGTCGCAAGCTTTCACATAGGCTAAGGACATGGCGAAGAACAAAATCCCGATCCCGAGAACTATAAGGTCCATGATAGGCGCTCCTTGTTTTCGTATGTAGTTTCCACCCGCAGCGGGCGGGGTCAAAAACTGCGCGCGAACGCGCGTCACCTTGGCGGCGACGGCGGCAAAGCTTCTCTTCGGAACGAAATATGGACCCGATCGCCATAAAGGTTCGAGACGGGACGGGGAGGAAAGATATAGGAATTTTATAGAGGTTTGGGCTGCCGGAAAGGACGCGATGCCGGAGCAGTCTCTCTTCTACCTGCCACTATACGTCACTATACAAGGAGAAGGTGCCGGTCCATCCTCCGCAGCTGCTGAGGTACGGGCAGGCGGATGTGAGGCAGCGCCGAGTTCGACAATAAACATTCAGCAACGAGTTGGATGCGTATAGGGAAGGACAACATGCTCGACATCGCACCATCGCAACAGGCGGCTGCCTGGCTCGGCTCGTTCGGTCGGGCGCTCGAGGCCGGCGATATCGAGGCGGCGACGAACCTCTTCGCGGAGGATTGCTACTGGCGCGATCTCTTAACCTTCACATGGAACATCAAGACCATGGAGGGACAGGCCGCGATCCGCGAAATGCTGAAGGCGACTCTGTCATCGGCCAAGCCGTCGCAGTGGCGCCTGTCCGGGGAGGCCAGCGTCGAAGACGGCGTCATCGAAGCCTGGTTCACCTTCGAGACGGCGGTCGCGCGTGGCGAGGGGATCCTGCGGCTCAAGGACGGCCGCTGCCGCACGCTGTTCACGGCGATGAGCGAGCTCAAGGGGTTCGAGGAGCGGAAGGGTCCGGCCCGGCCGCTCGGCATCCGCCACAAGGCCGATCCCGGGCGCGAGACCTGGGCGGAGGCCAGGGCACGCGAGGCGCGCGATCTGGGCGTGCATGACCAGCCCTATTGCCTGGTGATCGGCGGCGGGCAGGGCGGCATCATGCTGGGCGCCAGGCTGCGGCAGTTCGGTGTTCCGACACTGGTCATCGAAAAGAATGCTCGCGCCGGCGATTCCTGGCGCAACCGCTATCGCTCGCTCGTGCTGCACGATCCGGTCTGGTACGACCATCTGCCCTATGTTCCGTTCCCGGAAAACTGGCCGGTCTTCACGCCCAAGGACAAGATGGGCGACTGGCTGGAAATGTACACCCGCGTCATGGAGCTGAACTATTGGGTCGCCACCAAATGCATCAGCGCCGCCTATGACGAGGCCGAAAGGGTCTGGACGGTGGTGGTCGATCGCGTCGGCCAGCGGATCACGCTGAAGCCGAAGCACATCGTCTTCGCCACCGGCGCTTATGGTGCGCCGAAACAGATCGAATTGCCGGGCGCGGACAGCTTCAAGGGCGAGCTTTTGCATTCCAGCCAGTATTCCACCGGCGAGAAGTTCCGCGGCACGCGTGTCGCGGTGATTGGCGCGGCAAGCTCGGGCCATGATGTCAGCGTCGATCTGTGGGAAGCGGGCGCGAAGGTCACCATGGTCCAGCGCTCGCCGACGACTGTGGTGAAGTCCGACACGCTGATGGATGTCGGCTTCGAGATCTTCTCGGAAAAGGCGCTGGCGCGCGGCATCACCACCGACAAGGCCGACATGATCGTCGCCTCGACGCCGTTCGCGCTGGTGCCGAAGGGCCAGCGCGCGCTCTACGATGTGATCCGGGCGCGTGACGCGGATTTCTACAAGCGCCTCAGCGACAGCGGCTTTGCCATCGACTTCGGCGAGGACGAGACGGGGCTGTTGATGAAGGCTTACCGCACCGGCTCCGGCTACTACATCGATGTCGGCGCCTGCGAGCTGATCCTGAATGGCGAGATCAAGGTGAAGAGCGGCGTCGGCATCAAATCGCTGACGCCGAGCGGTATCCTGTTCGAGGACGGCGGCGAGCTCGCCGTCGACGCGATCGTCTGCTGCACCGGCTACCAGTCGATGAACGAGACGGTGGCGGGTATCGTCTCGCGCGAGGTCGCCGACAAGGTCGGCCCGTGCTGGGGCCTGGGCTCCGGCGTGAAGGGCGATCCGGGTCCGTGGCAGGGCGAATTGCGCAACATGTGGAAGCCGACGGCGCAGGAAGCGCTGTGGTTCCACGGCGGCAACCTGGCGCTGTCGCGCTTCTACTCGAAATATGTGGCGCTGCAGCTCAAGGCGCGGATGGAAGGGATTGCCACGCCGGTCTATGGCGAGCCAAGCAATTCGCGTACCTAGCGTTCGTCATTCTAGGGTCTGCGCTCCGCTTCGCGTCACTACGCCCTGGAATGACGAACGCGCGCACGGGCTCGGTCAGTGCCCCCGCCTGAAATGGCTGGCCGCCACATCCACATGGGTGTGATGCGCATGCGCCTCGAAGCGCTCGGTCTCATTGTGGTCCGGCGCTTCGTTCGGCCACCATTTGCCGCCGATGACGATGCCGTTTGAAACCAGTCGCTGATCCGCGATCAGCGAGGCGCCGACGGCATCGACGAAGGTGAAACGGCCTGGCAGCTGCCTCAGTACCGCGACATCGCCGATGCCGCCAACCTTCAATATGCCTAGTTCGGGTCTCGCGATCGCCTTGGCCGGGCGCTGTGTCGCCGCGCGCAGCACCTCGACCAATGGCATGCCGAGCGCCATGAGCTTCGACATGCAGACCAGGATGTCGAACGCCGGGCCGTCGACGCAGTAAAGGTGCACGTCGCTCGAGATGACGTCGGGCGCCAGGCCTTCAGCCAGCATCGCCTTCGCCACCTCGAAATCGAAGGAGCCCATGCCGTGGCCGATGTCGAAGATGACGCCGCGCTCGCGCGCCAGGCGCATATCGGGGCGCACCGCGCCGGAGGCGAAGACCGGCGCATTCGGGAACGGCCGAAAGCAATGGGTGAGGATGTCGCCGCGGCGCAGCCTGGGCAGCACCTCGGAGCGGCCGGGCGGTGGCTCGTCGATATGCGCCATCAGCGGCAGGCCGGCCTTGTCCGCGGCTTCGAGCGCGAGGTCGACCGGCGCGATGCCGCTGCTGCCGCCGGCATGCTTGCCGGAGCGAACTTTTACGCCGACGACGACATCGGCGTGCTCGCGAACCGCCGCCACCGTCTCGCGCGGCTCGCAAAGCCTGAGGTCGCTGCATTCGCCGACGGACACGGTCTTCGCGAAGCCGAATATGCCGGCAAAGGAGATGTTGACGTAAGCGAGGATGCGGACCTTCGAGCGTTCGATGACATGGCGGCGGAAGCCGAGGAAATTGCCGGCGCCGGCACTGCCGGCATCGATGAAGGTGGTGGTGCCGCTCTTGGCGGCAAGCCGGTCGGCATCGACGCCGAGCGAGGTGCCGCCCCAATAGACATGGCTGTGCAGGTCGACGAGGCCCGGCGTGACGATGCAGTCCCTGGCATCAATGACCTGACCAGCGGCCTCGGCGCCGATGGCGGCATCGATTGCGGCGACACGACCATCGGCGATGGCAATGTCGCGTTGCGCGTCCAGGCCCGATGCGGGATCGATGACACGCCCGCCCTTGATCAGGAGATCGAACTGCATCGGTGCCCTCCCTGCTGTTTGTTTGTTTCACGCAATTCCGGACGGAAAACCGCTGAGCACTTTTCCTGGAATTGCTCCAGGCGATCAGAGCGGCCGGTAGGCGACGGCTTCGATCTCGATCTTGATGTCGATCATCAGACGGGATTCGACCGTCGTGCGCGCCGGCGGGTCCTGCGAGAAATGCTTTGCATAGACGGTGTTGAAGGTGCCGAAATCGCGCGCGTCCTCCAGCCAGACGGTTGTCTTCACCACATCGTCCATGGTGCATCCGGCCAGCGCCAGCGCCGCCTTGACGTTCTGCAGCACCTGTTCGGCCTGCTCGGCGATGCCGCCCCTGACCACAAGTCCGTCGCTGCCCACCGGCACCTGGCCGGAGACATAGATGAAATCGCCGGCGCGCACGGCGGGCGAGAGCGGAACATGCGATTTTCCAAAGCACTGCTTGGGCAAATGAGCCTCCTTTTGTCGGCCGATGGGAACCGGGTCACATAGCCGTTTACGCTCGTCGGCATGATCCTCACAGGCAATGTCGGAAAGCAACATTTTTTCGAATTCAATGTTGCTTAATTACAGAAGCCTGAGCATCTTGCGCTCGACGCCGCATGCGTCCGGCTGTGCACATCTGAGGGAGATTCCGGATGACCTTCGACAAGAATCCGTTTCCGGAAGGCGATGCCGATCGCCACGCGCTCTGGGAAATGCTGGTGCGGCGCGACATCGATGCTTTCCTCGGACAGGACTGGTCTATGGTCGAGGACGATTTCATCGCCGAGAGCTTCTTCGGCATGCATGCGCATTTCCTGGCCAATGCCGATGCCTGGCGGTTGCAGTTTCCCAGGCTGGACGTCTATCGCGACGAATGGCTGCGCCAGGCCAAGGAAACCGCGGCGACGAAATTCGCCGAGCCGCTGCGCGAAGCACTCTTCCGTGTCACCAACATGCGCGACATCGACGTCGATGGCGACCGTGCGGTGCTGCACAAGAAGTTCGACGGCTCGGTTACCAAGGCCGACGGCAGCGTCGACCGCCTCAAATGGCAGACGCTCTACTTCTGTCGCAATGTCGGTGGCCGCTGGAAGATCGCCGGTTTCGTCGGCTACATGCCGCATCCGCTGGGCAGCTAGATGGAGCCTATCGGACGGCGCCTGCGTTGGCAAAATCGCCATTGTGGAGTTTAGCCGAAGCGTGACGACTGTCGAAGAGCGGGGTGGTCCAGAATATCATCGCGACGGCACAACCCCGAGTGAAGTTCTGCACCCGCTGCGACGCCTCGAAGTCACGGAATGGATCCTCGGGTCTGCGCGCATCGCTTCGCTCCTTGCTCCGCCCGTGGATGACGACGTTAGGGACGGGCTTCGGCCGACGGGCTGGCTAGGATAGAAACGGCAAGCGCTCGTCCGGCGAGCGGTGGTCGAAGACGACGCCCATGGTCTTACCAATTGCCGTCATGACGATCAGTTCGACGAGATGATCATCGCTGTCGCCGCAGGCCGGATCGGAACGGCGGATGGCTTCGAGCATCACGCGCGTCGAGACGGTGTCGCCGGCGCGAAATTTCGAAAGGGCAGACGTTACAAGGTCTTGCACCGTCAACCCGGCGACGGGCACTTCGGCAGCGACGTTCATCGGCCTCCTCCTGCCATGAAACCCTGTCCCACCATGATGATACGCCAATGGCCGACCGGCGCCAGCGAAATGGTGGTCCGACCAGAGTTGCTGGCGACAGGCTCCCGCCAAGATGTGGACACCAGCCATGCGGCCCGACATGCGCTCGACGCGCCGCGCTGAGGTTGGTAAGCCCGTCGCGCGCAGGGACAATCCGAGTCGAAACATGACCGTTGCAATCGAGATGGGGCAGACCACGGCAGGCGCGCCGGCGGCCCTCGACCTTGAGGAACTGCTGGCGACCCGCCTTTTGGTGCAGGGCAATTCGGGCTCCGGCAAGTCGCACCTGTTGCGCCGGCTGCTCGAACAGAGCGCGCCCTGGGTGCAGCAAACCATCATCGACCCCGAAGGCGACTTCGTCTCGCTCGGCGAACGCTTTGGACATCTGGTGATCGATGCCGAGGAGCATACCGAGCGCGGCCTGCAGGCGGCGGGCGAGCGGGCGCGCATCCACCGCGTCTCGACGGTGCTCAACCTGGAAGGGCTCGACGCCGAGAACCAGATGCGGCGCGCCGCGGCTTTCCTTGGCGGACTGTTCGAGGTCGCGCGCGATCACTGGTATCCGATGCTGGTGGTCGTCGACGAGGCGCAACTCTTCGCGCCCGCCGCCGCCGGCGAGGTCTCCGATGAGGCGCGCAAGCTCTCGCTCGGCGCCATGACCAACCTGATGTGCCGTGGCCGCAAGCGCGGGCTTGCCGGCATCATCGCCACGCAGCGGCTGGCGAAGCTCGCCAAGAACGTCGCGGCGGAAGCTTCCAATTTCCTGATGGGCCGCACCTTCCTCGACATCGACATGGCGCGCGCCGCCGATCTGCTCGGCATGGAACGGCGGCAGGCCGAAGCGTTTCGCGATCTGGAGCGCGGCCATTTCATGGCGCTCGGCCCTGCCTTGTCGCGCCGTCCGCTCGGCGTGCGCATCGGCCAGACGGAAACCAGCCCGCGCAATGGCACGCCGCGGCTGATGCCGCTGCCGGAGGCGAGGCTGGAGGATGCGCGCTCGATTATTCTTGCCGCGCCGCCGCCGGAGATGGTGCGGCCGCAACGCCGGCCTTCGCCTGATCTGCTCGATCAACTGATGGCGGCCAAGGCGGCGCCGCTGGATATCCGTCCCGAACCGGCGGAGCCGCAGCCCAGCGCCGAGGATATCGCAGAGCGGCGCGAGCGCATGGACCGCATCCTGCGCGCCATCCTGGCCGAGCCCGACGCAGGGTTCCGCGTGATCGGCGTGCTCTATCAGGAGTTCGTGGTCCGCTGCCGCATCGAAGGGCTTGCCTCCGTGGTGCCTGATCTTTCGGAATTCCGCCGCATGTTGACGCGGGCCCGCGCCGGCGTCGGCTCCGACATAGCCGAGGACGATGCCTGGCGCGACGTCTCGGTGCGCGCCTCGCTGCTGCCGGAAGACATGCAGGGCGTGTTCATGATGATTGCTCGCGCCGCCAAGGAGGGCTGGCCCTGCCCGAGCGACGCGGCGATTGCACGCGCTTATGGATCGCATTCGCTGCGCCGCGCGCGGCGGCTGCTCGACTATATCGAGGAGCAGGGGCTCATCGTCTGCCAGGTCGACGGCGCCGGCCGGCGCACCGTGACGCTGGTCGAACTCGCCTGGGCGACGGCGCCGGGCGACCCGAACGCCGGGGATCGGGACAGCTCGGTGGGCTGACATCGGAAGACGCCGCCGACCAAGCTCTGGCGGACGTGCGCAATATCCGGATATGACAATGCCAACGACCAAGTTATGGCGCGACGTCAGTTTTACGCCATTAGCCGACCGGTCGCCGATTTGTTAAATATCTAATAAATATCTAACAAGTCATTAACATTACCCACTATTATATATGCGGTTATGGTTTCCAAATCGTAAAAAGCTAATATAACTGCCTATAGATAGGGTTGGTCCCGCGATCGCGGCGACAAGGGGGGCACGCCAGCTAGGAGTGTTGGGGAGCGAGCGCGCAAGCGCTCGGGGTGGGTTTTTGTCTCTCAACGAGAGAAGTCTTCTTAGTCAATCAGAATGGCTTGGTCCTGACCAACCGCCGCAGGCAAGAGCATGCGCTTGCGGCGACGGCGGAGTGCGCGCGCCAGGATCAGCAGTAACCGTTAGTGCGAACACGTCCGTTGTTCGCAAAGGGATCACAGGGGGAAATCGGCAATGGCGACTACGACAGTTTCAGGTTCGACCGTCACGTTTTCGAATTCGGGTGCAGCAGCCGATCTGACGCAATCCGGCACAGAGGACGGCAGCCTCCTGTTCACGTTCGACGTCCTCGCGGCAAGCGGCGGCGGGACCAAGACGACGATCTATTCGGTGGACGACGGCGTCAAGAACGATGATGGAGGGGCCAGCATCACGGTTACCAACAAGGCGTTCGCCGACTACAACAAGGATCTGCTGATCCAGGACGGCGCGAACGTCGTCGAAACCAGCAGCACGAGCGGGGCGAAATTCTGGATCGGCAGCGACAACAAGATTCATTACGACGCGACCGCTCCCGCTCTAACTGCCCAGATCAACGCGCTCGGCGCTGGAGAGCAGTTCACGGACACGATCCAATACACGATCAAGATGTCGAACGGCACGCTCAGCGTCGGCACGTTGACGGTTGTGATCACAGGCACCAACGATGCCCCGGTGATCGCCGTCGCCGCCGGCGATCACGATGCCGCCATGCTTAACGAAACAAACTCCCCTTTGTCGACAAACGGCACGCTGACCGTCAGCGATGTCGACATCCATGATACGGTCAATGCCTCGGTGACAGGAGTGACCCTGGGCGGGGCTACCGGTTCCCTTCAGGCTGCCGACGTCGTGAACATGCTGTTGCTGGGCGGCAATCCCGTCATCGACAACAGCCACACCTCGGGCGCGATCAACTGGTCGTTCAACTCCACGCCGCAAGCCTTCGACTACCTCGCCGCGGGCGAGCACCTTACGCTCATATACACGGTCAAAGCGGATGACGGTCACGGCGGCACGACGACGCACGACGTGACCATCACCATCGACGGCGCCAACGACGCGGCGGTGATCACCGGCACCAGCAGCGGCGGCGTTGTGGAGGCGGGCGGGGTCGGCAATGCCGATGCCGGCACGCCGACGGTCGGCGGCGACCTCA
>NZ_JAVIJF010000035.1:0-46066 GCF_033977145.1 Mesorhizobium montanum
CGAAGAGCATGAGCGTCTACGCATGACCTGCGAGAAGTACGGGTTCTTCTACCTTGTCGAACACGGGATCCCGAAAGAACAGATATCAGAGGCCATCCAGGCTTCCCGGCGGTTCTTCGCGTTGCCACAGTCGACAAAGGAACGTTACGGTCACGCAGGCCAAGACGTGTACCCCGCTACCGCCCGTGGATACAGTCCGTTGCACGGCGAGATGCTACATCCCCAAGCTGGCCCCGATCGAAAGGAAATGTTCGATCTCGGAATCGAAAACGAAGGCGACCGGCGTCCTTTTGCCGGACGCACGCGCCTACCGGACGACACGTTGGCTCCTGGTTTCGCTCGAAGCTTGCTTGCTTTGCAGGCAACTGTGGTCAACGAGGTTGTGCCGCAGCTCGGGACCGCGCTAGCGGACCTGCTCGATATGGAAGAGGGCTGGTTCCGACTCCATTTCAACCCACCGACGGTGCTGCAACGCGTGATCCGATATCCATCTACTGGCGGCACGGCCGGAAAGCATACCGACAATGGCTTCTTCACGCTGCTGCTGCAAGAGGAACTCCCCATTCGCTCATTGCAGGTGTGGTTCGGGGGACGCTGGGTGCCGGCGCCGAGCTTGCCCGATAGTCTCGTTGTCAATCTGGGCGACATGCTTCAGGCCTTGAGCGATGGCCGATTCAAGAGCACGCCCCATCAGGTCGTGCACACCGGTCCGGCCGAACGAATTTCCCTTCCCTTCTTTATCTATCCCGACATTGACGCTCGCCTGGCTTCGCGGCAAGGGACGCAGGCCTTCAGCGTCGCGGAAGTGATGTTGCGCAATTTCGAGTCAATCTGGGAAACTGGGAATGGCGCCGGGCGCGCGCGAGAGTTGCAGTAATACCAACGGTCTCGGGCGCTGACTCTTTCGTGATTTTGTGTCGCAGGTGGACCGTGATTCCCTGATGCCGAAGGAGATTCGGCGATGGGTTCAGCGGTGAAATTACGGGATGACTATTCGGCGAGCGAACTTCGGCGCCTTGCGCGGGCTTCGAAGGATGTGCGGCAGAGCAGCCGGCTGTTATCGATCGCGGCGGTTCTGGACGGGATGAACCGAACCGATGCGGCGCGGATCGGCGGGATGGATCGGCAGACGCTGCGCGACTGGGTGCACCGGTTCAATACCGCAGGCCCCGACGGTCTTGTCGATCAGTGGTCGCCTGGTCCGCTGTCGCGGCTGTCGCCAGAGCAGCAGAGCGAATTGGCTGCGATGGTGGAGACGGGGCCGGACCGTGCCGTTGACGGCGTCGTGCGCTGGCGGCGCATCGACCTGAAGCGCGTCATCAAGGAGCGCTTCGGCGTGGACTACGACGCGCGCTATGTCGGGAAACTGCTGCACAAGCTCGGCTTTTCGCACATCAGCGCGCGCCCACATCATCCGGGCCAGGACGCCCATATTGTCGAGGAGTTCAAAAAAACTGGCCACGCACGCTGAAGGCGCATCTTTGCGACCTACCGCCGCGTACGAAGGTGGAGCTTTGGTTCCAGGATGAAGCCCGCATCGGCCAGAAGAACGGCATCGTGCGGCAATGGGCAAGGCGCGGCACCCGACCCCGCCAGCCGGCCGATCAGCGCTACAAGAGTGCGTATCTGTTTGGCGCGATTTGCCCGGCGCGCGGCGCCGGGGCCGCTCTGGCTCTGCCCTTTGCCGACACCGAGGCCATGCAACGCCATATCGACGAGATCAGCCGCCATGTTGAAAAGGGCGCACACGCTGTGCTCGTCATGGATCGTGCCGGATGGCACACCACCGCCAATCTCAGGATGCCGAAAAACATGACGGCGATCTTCCTGCCCTCGCGCTCCCCGGAACTGAACCCGGTCGAAAACGTCTGGCAATATCTGCGGCAGAATTGGCTCTCAAACCGCGTCTTCGACGACTACGACGCCATCATCGACGCCGCTTGCGAGGCTTGGCAGAAGCTCCTCGCTGCGCCCGAAACCATCACATCAATCGGAATGCGGCAGTGGGCGCACGTCGGTCAAACTCCATGACTCTTGGTATAAGTCGTCCGGTTTTCTCGAGAAGGAGACTGGGACATGCTATTCTAAGGGCAAAGCGACGTCCAGAATCAGGAGGGAACGACAACGCATGTCGACGCTCGTTCAGGCGGCTTCATGATCTTGCGCGACGCCAGTGAAGTCCGGACCGCATCGACCAGTTCCATGCGCTGGACCTCGCTCAGGCCAGCTCGCAGCTGACCACGCCCGTAAGTGTCGCTTCCCAGCTCTCGAGCCGGCGGTCTTTGGGGTCGCGGGCCGCTAGCGCGCCTGCTGCAGGTCCACAGCTTCTATCGCCACCGGCGCGACCGCCTTGGGGCGCGATGTTGTCTTAGGTCCCCGCTTGGGCGATATATGCATGTGTCGCTCGAGCAGCCGCTCCGAATGCCTCCTTTGCCGAGGCGACCATTCGCAGTCCATGATCCGCCACTGCTGCGGCAAGGTCGCGTCCATGGTCGGGGGGATGGGCATCGGTTGCGGGACGTTGCGTGTAAGGCCCCGCTGTTGACGATCGCTTCACTGCATCACGAGCCTCTTTGAGCCGGTCGTCGTATTGCAGCACGGTGGGCCTCGATTTAAAGTCTCGACTGCTTGTCGATGTCGAAGGAATTCTTCTCGCCATAGGCGATCAACTCAACTTGTGACCAGTCCGCGTCAGCGGGTTCCTCAATCCAGCTTCGATGAGGTCGCGAACCTGGCCAAGCCAGACCATCACCGCCGCGCGACCTTACAGAACCCAGAGTCAAAGCCGATATTGCAGGTTGATTCACCCGCTAGTCGCCCCAAATTGTGAGAGGTTCGCCGAGAACGCTGCGGTCGACTTCGATTCCGAGCCCCGGCAGGTCCGGCGGAATAACTCCCCCGTCGCCAAATCGCGCATTAAACGCGGCTGTTTTCAACGTAACCATATCGTCAGTATTGGCCACGCACCGCAGTAGACGCGTCGGTACGGTCGCGCCGAGATGAACGATTGAGGCGAACGCGATGGCAGAGCCCGCGGTGTCCTGGACACTCATAGTGAGGCCTGCAGCACTGCAAATATCGCGATGTCGCCGGCTATGCGTGAGACCACCGGCCTTCGCAATCTTGAGGCCAATACCGTCTGCCACATCGTCGGCGATTGTCTGGACAACTGACGCGTCGTTCGTCGCGAGCTCATCGAAGATTATCGGAACGCCAGTCCTTCGACGTAGCGAGACACATTCGCGCCACGTTGCGCAAGGTGCCTCCAAGACAAAGTCGAGACCGTGCGGTAGCAACCGCAACATTCTCAGGGCCGTCTCCACTGTCATACCGCAATTAGCATCCACTAGAAAGAATTCGCCCGGTTTCTTGTCTGCCAAGCACGCTGCGATACGTTCGGCATCGAGTGTCGGTCCTCCCTCGCTGTCCAATGCCCCGATCTTGACCGAATGTCCCAGATATCCCCTCGCGCGGTGGTCCGCCGTACGGCGGCGCATCTCTTCGGGATCGCCGGCATAGATCGACGAAATCATCGGAAGGGGCTTTCCAGAGCCACCTCCAAGAAGCTCTGCCACCGGTAGACCGACTGATTTACCAAAGATGTCCCAGCACGCGACGTCGAGTGCCGATTTGGCGTGATTGTGGCCGACTAGCGCGAAATCCATCGTGTCGTTGATGCGGTCAACTTGGCGAGGATCGCGGCCCAGCAACGCAGGCGCGATTTCAGCGATTCCCGCCCTGGTGCCGAGCGCATGAGACGCAATATAGGTGCTTCCCCATGGGGTGCTTTCGCCCCATCCTTCCGTCCCATCGTCCGCAATGATACGGACGATTGAGGCGTCAAACGATGTGTATTGGCGGCCTCCCGAGAGCAGATACACGCCGCCGGAGTACGGAAGATCGGCCTTATAGAGCTCAATCCTAGCGATTTTCATGGATGGCCTGCCTGTCACTGATTGAAGAAGGTGGGTTTGGGTTGTCGCCTTCGCGGAGGCACAAGCACGAGCTTCCCGGCATGAGACTTCGACAAGAAGTCTTGCTGTGCGAGGACAATATCACTGAGCGGATATACGCGGGCGATCACAGGCCGGAATTGACCGCTCTCGACGTAGCGGATAAGGTTCTCAAAAACCTGATCTCCCCAGAAGGTGCAACCATAAAGGGTCAGATCTTTTAGGTATACAGTTCGGATGTCAATTTCGACGATTGGTCCACCGATCGCGCCCGCCACAGCACAGCGGCCGCCACGCCGCAACAACTCCAGGAGTTGTCGAAACTGCGGGCCCCCAACCAGATCAATAACGACGTCCACGGTTTCCGAACCAAGAGCTGCCACAAGATCGCCGTGTCGATCGATCGTTTGGTCAGCGCCTTGTGCTTTGACATCAGCCGCCTTATTGGGAGCGCAGACTCCGATGACCGTCGCACCCCGGCGCTTGGCCAATTGAACAGCGGCCAAGCCTACGCCTCCCGACGCCCCGGTGACGAGCACACGTTCCCTCCCCACGGCCGCTCTGTCGAGCATGTTTTCTGCCGTCCCATAAGCAGAAGGGACTGCAGCAAGTTCCTCATCGCTCCAGTCACAATTGACGGCATAGGTTTCACGGGCCGGGGCTACCACGAACTGCGCAAATCCACCATTGCACTCGCTTCCGAGTACCCAGCTCTCGAAGGGGCGATAGTCCGCATAGCTGCGCAATATGGTGCGTACGATAACACGCTCGCCGATCCTGTCGCTGGACACCCCGGCTCCAACTGCGACCACACGGCCACACACATCCCCGCCTTGTATGAGGGGAAACTTGAGCGATGTACCGGACCAGCTTGCATCGTCGTCGTCGATTGATGCAATTCCTCCCGCTGCTCCATTGCTTGTCTCGGCTTCAACCTTCTTCGAATACCACCCAATGCGCGTGTTAATGTCAGTGTTGTTAACGCTGGCAGCGCCGACCTCAATGAGTAATTCACCAACTTTCGGTTGCGGCACAGGGACGTCGTTTCGAACTACAAGTTTTTCAAAACCGCCATGACCTGTCAGGATGGCTGCAGTCATCTTGCTCGGAACCATCGAAGTTCACTCGTTCTCGGTTGCGAAGGACACGTTGCGATAGGTCAGACTATATGTGAACCAAGTCCCTCGGCGAGAACGAAATAAATTCACCGGGCCGGTGACTTTTTCGCGACAGGAGACGCCCCCGCTAGGAGAATGCCGTGCCTCCAATCCAAGCCGAGGTTCGGCGGCAAGGCTCAAAAGTTTGGCCGCTGTGTTTCATCGAAAGCTAGACGTCATGTTCCGAGGCGGAGATCGGTGGCCCGCCCTTTCGTGCGATTAAAAGACGAGGGTTGCTCGGATGGGCCGAGCCGATCCTCACGCACGGAGGGCGAGCCATGGGAGAGTATAGCGAAGCATTTGTTGCGTTTGATGTAGCCAAGAAGAAGCACGCGGTGGCGATCGCGGAGGGCGGCCGCACTGGCGAGGTACGGTTCGTCGGCGAGGTCGAGAATAGTCCGGCGGCGACAGAGCGGACGATCAAGAAGCTGGGAAAGACTGCAGGTCTGCTTCGAGGCTGGGCCGACGGGTTATGGGCTGTGCCGGCAGGTCCGCGATCTTGGTCACGACTGCATGGTGGTTGCGCCGGCCCTGATCCCGAAGCGACCGGGCGAGCGCGTCAAGACCAACCGGCGGGATGCCGTCACGCTGGCGCGACTGCATCGGGCGGGCGAACTGATCGGGGTGTGGGTGCCGGACGTGGTCCACGAGGCTGTCCGCGATCTGGTGCGAGCCCGCGAAGCCGCAGCCGATGACCTGCGCCGCAAACGCCAGCAGCTACTTTCCTTCCTCCTGCGCCACTGGGCGGATCTACGAGAATGGCGGTCATTGGACGTTGGCGCACCGGCGCTGGCTTGCCCGCCAGAGCTTCGAGCATACTGCGCAGCAGATCGTGTTCCAGGAGAAGATCGACGCGATCGAGGACGCGGCTCAGCGGCTACGCCGCCTGGACGAGCAGTTGCGCGCCGTCGTGCCAACCCGGTCCATGGCGCGGGTCGTCGAGGCCTATCAGGCCATGCGCGGCGCCTCGTTCCTCGTCGCCGTGATCTTCGCGGCCGAGATGGGGATGTGCGTCGTTTCGAGGCGCCGCCGCAGTTGATGGCCTTCTCGGCCTCGTCCCGGGGGAGCGCTCGACCGGTGACACGGTTCGCGGGCCGAGCCTTACGCTCGCCGGCAATCGACGCGCCCGTCGCGCTTTGGTCGAAGCGGCATGGACTTACCGCTACCCCGCCAGGGTCAGCGAGGCCCTGAGGGTGCGGCTCGAGGGGTTGCCCAAGGCTGTCCGCGATATTGGCTGGAAGGGGCAGGTTCGGCTCTGCGCCCGCTATCGTCGCCTCCACGACCACCGGCAAGAAGCCGCCGGTGGTCGTGGCTGCGATCGCATGCGAGATGGCCGCCTTCTTGTGGGCCACCCTCGAGCGCGCTGGCTTGATCCGCAACAACCGGGCCCCGCGCGCAGCATCGAACTGCTCGTCGAACCCCACACCCTACTCGGGCTACAGCCAATCGAAACCGTCAAATCCTCTGTGCAGAGGTACTAGGTCCCTGATCTAATCTAAAGGCGCAGACGACGCTTCCGTCGCCTGCTCGTCGCGTTGGCATCATGTTGGGTTGCTAGGACATTGTGCGAACCGAGGCGTTTTCGCGGAATTCGCGGCAGCAGCAGCCGTTGACTCGTCACATTACGAGAATTCGGCAAAGCCTCAGGCCTGCACTCTCTCCCGGAGCGCGCGCGCTGCAGCGACCATGTTCACGAGGGCAGGGCGGACCTCCTCCCAATTGCGTGTTTTGAGGCCACAGTCCGGGTTTACCCAAAGTTGACCATCAGACAAGCGCTCGCGGGCAAGCATGAGGAGGGCCGAAATCTCGGCGACCTCCGGAACACGCGGTGAGTGGATGTCATAGACGCCGGGACCGATTTCGTTCGGATATTTAGAGCTCGTAAAGGCATCCAGCAGTTCCATTGCCGAGCGAGATGTCTCAATCGAAATTACATCCGCGTCAAGCTCAGCGATCGCGTCGATGATCTCGTTGAACTCCGAATAGCACATGTGGGTGTGGGTGCCGGACGTGGTCCACGAGGCTGTCCGCGATCTGGTGCGAGCCCGCGAAGCCGCAGCCGATGACCTGCGCCGGGCGGGCGAACTGATCGGGGTGTGGGTGCCGGACGTGGTCTTTTACACCTGTTGAAGCGATCCGGAAGCATTCGACCGACCAGTCGAGATAGACCTTCCAGTCGCACTTGCGCAGCGGCAAGGCTTCCCGAAACGCAGCCTCGTCGATCTGGATCATCCTTGCGCCGGATCTTTCGAGGTCCGTCACTTCATCGCGAATGGCGAGCGCGATCTGGCGGCACACCTCGGAGCGGGGTACGTCGTCGCGAACAAAAGACCAATTGAGAATGGTCACTGGGCCTGTAAGCATGCCCTTCACAGGCTTTTGCGTAAGTGATTGGGCGAATTGCCACCAGCGCACCGTCATCGGATTGGGGCGCGATACGTCACCGAAGATGATGGGGGGACGCACATAGCGCGACCCATAGCTCTGCACCCACGCATGCTCGGTGAAGGCGAAGCCGGAAAGTTGCTCGCCGAAATGCTGTACCATGTCGTTTCGTTCGAACTCGCCATGCACCAGCACGTCCAGCCCGATCTCCTCCTGCCAGCGAATAGCAGCCTCGATCTCCTTCTTCAGAAAGGTTTCGTAGTCGACATAGCTGAGCTGGCCCTTCGCGTGAGCGGAACGCGCCTTGCGCACCTGAAGTGTCTGCGGAAAGGACCCAATGGTCGTCGTCGGGAACGGCGGCAGGCCGAGCGTGCGGTTTTGGACCCTGGAACGCTCGGCAAATGCGCTCTTTCGTTGCTTCATAGCGCCGCCGATGTCAGCGATCCGCCCTTCAACGAGCGGGTCATGGACCTTCGTGGATGTTGCGCGAGTCGAGGCAGCCTCGTCAGAAGGTTTCAACTCGCCAGCCACGGCATCTCTACCTTGGGACAAGGCCCGAGCCAGGATGACCAGCTCGTCGGTCTTCTGGGCCGCGAAGGCGAGCCAGGACCTGATGTTTGCATCCAGTGCCGTCTCCATACGCAAGTCGATCGGCACATGCAGCATCGAGCATGAAGGCGCGATCTCGACTCGGTCCAAGGGCCAGCCCGCGACGATCGGCTTGATGCGGTCGAGAATGCTAGTGAGGTTCGCGCGCCAGACGTTGCGGCCATTGATCAAGCCGAGCGATAACACCAGATCCTTAGGCGCGAGCCGACCAGCCGTCTCCAACTGTTCGGGAGCACGCGAGAGATCAAGATGCAGGCCCGCCACAGGCAGCGATATCGCCGTCTCGACATTGTCCCCCAGCGGCCCGAAATAGGTAGCCAGCATGATCTTCAGCTCGGGCGCGGCCTTCGACAGCTGCCCATAGGCAAATTCAAAGGCGGCTCGTTCGTTCGGGTTCAGATCGAGCACAAGCGCTGGCTCATCGATCTGCACCCAATCGGCTCCCGAGAATTTCAACCTCCGCAGGAGTTGCTCGTAGACGGGCAGAAGCCGCGGCAGGAGCGCGAGAGGATTGAAACCTTCGGCAGGTGACTTTGCCAGCTTGAGAAAAGTGACCGGTCCAAGGATGACCGGGCGTGTATGAATGCCCAGGGCTTTAGCCTCGAGGAAGTAATCAACCGCTTTGGTCGACAAGAGTGTGAACGCCTGATCGTCGTCAAGTTCCGGCACAATGTAATGATAGTTGGTGTCGAACCATTTGGTCATTTTCATCGCGGTTAGGGCAGGGCAAGCCGCATGCTGCCGACCAGAGTCGCTCCCCGTCTGACCTTGGTTGCCGCGGGCCATGGCGAAATAGATGTCGAGTGAGACCTCGCCGCCATTCCATGCGTAGCGGGACGGCACGGCGCCGACCATGGCGGCGGTGTCGAGTACATGGTCGTAGAGCGAAAAGTCGTTCGACGGGATTTTCGACACACCGCGATCGCGCTGCTCCTCCCAGCTCGCGGAACGGACCGCCTTTGCCGTCGCGAGAAGCTCGGCGGCGCAAGATTTTCCGGACCAATAGCTTTCAAGCGCGAATTTCAATTCCCGCCTGCGACCGATACGCGGCACACCAAGCGTTGCTACAGGAATTTGCTGAGACAGAGTCATGTGATACCCCGATGGTTGGGGCGTGGGGGACAACGAAGGCGCCAGTAGGCCGGTACGAACGCCAGGCGACGTGCGAGCGCAATGACCGCCTTGCGCAGGCCACGCCGCTTGGCGACGTTCATCGCCCAGGCCTTCAGCCACGACCATTTCGCCACGCGCCTCAAAAGGCATTGCGCGGCCTCGTAGAGCAACGTCCGCATCATGGCGTCGCCGCCCAGGGATATGCACCCGACGCGCTTGCTTTCTCCGGACTCGTCGAGCTTCGGCGTCAGCCCTAGGATCGGCCCCACGGCCTTGGAGTTTCTGAACCGTTGTGGAATGTCGATCGTCGCAGTATAGGCGATGATGCGCACCTGCTTGGGGTTTGCGATCACCACTTTCTTCACATGCGGCGCGACAACCGCGGCGGCCGAGGATGCGTTACCCGTCGCCTCGATCACCACGACATCGTCCAACGACAGCTTTCTTGCGAAGGTATCCAGCAGATCGCGCCGCATGTCGACACGACCCAGCCGCCTGAGCCTGCCGTCCTCCCAAGCTACCCCTCGGCGAAGGCGCAGTGGATATCCAGTCCGATGATGCGCATGCCCGTTCCTCCTTCTTGGCTCGATCAAAGACGGGAGCTGGCGGGCAACACGACATCTACTGATCCGCGCTCGCAGCGCATCCGGGAAAGTCGCGAGGGGCGGCCATGTAACGAGCTCGGGCTCTCAGCCCACGGTCTACTAGGAAGCTTGGGAGGTCTCCTTTTGCACGGCATGTTGAGCCACGAGAGTGACGTCGCATCCGAGTTCGCTGAGCCTGCGCATCAGGCGTCGAATGGTATTGTCGCGGCTGCGCTGATCGAAGTGGCGCGGGCCGAGGTCGTGGTAAGGCACGCCGTCGCGAAGCATGAAGTAGGCGGCGGTGAGCATCGAAGCGGCGACGGCCAAGATCGCCTTTTTTGCCCCACGGCGTGCTTTGAGGCGCAAGAACTGGGCTTGCAGATAGCTGCCCCTGACGCGCACCGCCGCCCATGCGGCGGTGACCAGGGTGGTCTTCAACCAAGTGCCGCTCTTGCGCACACGCGTGGAGCGGCGCTTGCCGGCACTCTCGTCATTGCGCGGACACAGGCCGGCCCAGGAGATAAGGTGGCCGGCGGTGGGAAAGCGCGCCATGTCGACGCCGATCTCCGCCACGACGACCTGGGCGACGAGGTCACTGATGCCCGGCATGGTCGTCAGCAGGCGGGCATGCTCGCGGATCGGCGCCAAGGATTTTCCCACAGCGGTGTCCACCTCGCCCAGCGCCCGCTCGAGGTTGGCGATGAGATCCAGATGCAGCTTGAGCATCAGGCAGTGATGCGCGGTGACCCGGCCACGCAGCGCTTCGATCAGCTCGGGCCGTTTGTGCCGTGCGGTTCCTCGCGCCAAATCAGCCAACCGCGCGGGGTCGCTCTCGCCTGCGATGATCGCTCCCAGTATCGCTCTGCCGGAGACGGTCAGCACGTCGGACAGCACGCTAGCGAGTTTGACGTTGGCGTCTTCCAGCACCTTCTGGATGCGCAGCGAGTGCTGGGCGATCTCGCGCACGAGCTGCTTGCGGGTGCGGGTCAGATCGCGCAGCTCCTGGATCGGGGCGGGCGGTACGAAGCTCGCCCGGATCAGCCCATGTGCCAAAAGATCGGCGATCCACATGGCGTCATTGACGTCGGTCTTGCGGCCGGGGACGTTCTTGATGTGCTGGGCATTGGCCAGCACCAACTCGAACTGGCCTTCGAGTATGTGCCAGACCGGCCGCCATTAGATACCGGTCGCCTCCATGGCGACATGCGTGCAGCCGTGCGAACTCAGCCAGTCGGACAATTCGAGCAGCTCTCGCGTCGTCGTGGCAAAACTGCGGGTCTCGCGATGCGGCGGCGACGAGACGCAACGCACACAGGCCACGACCGTGTCCTTGTGAACGTCCAGCCCTGCGCAGCGCGGATAGAGCACGTCCATGCCTTTTCCTCCTTTGCGGTGCGACGCCGGGAAGAATCCTCGTTGTCGAAATCTACTAGTCGCGATCACGGGCAGCGATGCCCGTCGTCAACAATTCGGGGTGCTCGCAGGGTTCCAGGTCCAACTATTGACCGGGCTCGAAGCACCAAGACGATGCCGACCTCGGTCCCAGCGCCGCAGCAAATCTTACCGCGCGGCTGTGCGCTGCGACAGCGTCGCTTCATCCCTCGGGGTCGGACCGCTCCGATGGTGAACTATTGACGGCGTGCCTGCACCTTCGTGCTCCCGGTGCCCCACGTCCCGGACGGGCTCACCATAAGGCCGTTCCAAAACAAGAACAGCGGGACAGCAGGCACCACAGATCACATGCCGGATAAAGGACAGGTCGAAAGGATGAACCGCCCCATCAAGGAAGCCACCGTCAGACGCTTCCACTACGATAGCCACGATCACCTCCGAGGCCACCTCAACGACTTCATCACAGCCTACAACTTCGGCCGCCGCCTCAAGACCCTCAAAGGCCTCTCGCCCGTCGAGTTCATCTGCAAACAATGGACAATCGAGGCCCAAAGGTTCAGGCTCAATCCTCTCCATCAAATGCCGGGACTAAACACCTAGGGTCCACATCATCCTGCGCGCCGATTCCGGCTTTGCCCGTGAGGAGTTGATGGCCTGGTGCGAGATCAACCGCGTCGACTATGTCTTTGGGCTCGCCCGCAACGAATGGCTGGAAACGGAGATCGCCCCAGCCTTGGAGGAAGCCTGCCTGGCATGCCGGGCAAGCGGCCAGGTCGAGCGCGTCTTCCGCGACTTCATGTGGTCGACAAAAAGGCAGCTGGTCGCGCCGCAGGCGGGTCGTGGCCAAGGCGGGCGCCAATCCGCGCTTCGTCGTGACCTCACTCAAGCCGCAGCGCTGGGTGGCCCAGACGCTTTACGAGGAGCTCTACTGCGCCCGCGGCGACATGGAGAACCGGATCAAGGAATGCCAGCTCGACCTCTATGGCGACCGCACCAGCGCTCACACAAACAACAGAGGATACATTGCTGAGGAACCCGACTGTCGCAATACCGCGGCGCTGATCGCGCCCGTCCTCGAACTCCACAGCCAGTGCCCGCGCCGCGTCACAACGGAGCCTGCGCTAGATTCGGTGAGATGAGCGGGCTAGGCCACAATCGTCGCCTCCTCCCGAATCCGCGAGCCGACGCGTCCAGCACAGCTGCGGAAGCGGAAGACGGTCTGCGGTGCCGGCGTGATCGAGCTTGAGATCGACGGCATCGCCATGCGGGCTGGCCGCGGCGCAGACGCCAAGACGGTTGCGGCGGTCATCGGTGCGCCGAAGGCAACATCATGATCGGGCCGACCGGCGCCGTCAAGGCCATGGTGGCGGCGAAACCGGTGGACTTCCGCAAGCGTGCGGAGGGACTGGCCGCGTTGGTGCGCGAGACGATGGGGCGCTGATCCGTTTTTATTTGACGGGCGAGATTATGTGGCGGCGCCAGCGTGGGCCTGCCCTGTCCGGAAACTTCCGCCACATAAGAACGGGTCCGAGCCGGCATCCCGTCTGGATCTTTCCTCAAATCGACCGGATGGCTGGCGACGAATACCTTCACGCCGGCTGGGATCATGCCTTCCGCACCGCCCGGATGATCTTTGTCACCTTGTTCTGTTCGATGTCGGCGCCAACGCGAATTACCACGCCGTGCAGAGCGATCTCCACCATCGCGATCCTGCCGGCGTAACCAAGACGAAACCGAGCTCTTCGGCATCCACGCGCTGCTCCACCGCACCGGCGCTTCAGCCCTTTGCACTGCCAGCCGAACAGCGGCGAGGGTGACAGTCCCGCCTCGCGAGCAATGCCGACACATTTGCCTCGGCTCCAGCGACGCCTGGATCAGCCGCGCCTTCGCCTGCGCCAACCATCGACGACGTGGTCGCTCTAGACTCGCCTCCAGGCGGTTCGGTCGACCTCAAGGCCATCGAAACTTCTATTTGCAGTCCTAGAAATTAACACCGTAAGCTCCCGCCCCCCAAGTGTCATAATCTCTCACCCATCACCTCAGGCCGCGCCAGATGGGGTTCTCCTTCCCGCTTACCATCTAACTTCCATTGTGGATGCCGCATCGTGAAATAGGTTACCAAGTTCCGGCTAATTTAACATTTATAAGAGGCAGCATAATGACGCATCTATACTGCCAACAGCTTGGACTCACTGTTATCCAGGGATAACAGCCGTGGCGCCGTCAATTGGCTACTTAACGACGGGGATTTGTCGCGGAGCACGCGAGGTAAGCAGTTTGGCCCCGCTTTCGGTAATTACAACAACCTCTTCATGGAGCATTAGTTTTGAAGAGCCATCGAAATAGGAGGGGTAGGTCATACTTGGCTCAATATTGACGATCATACCCGCCTCAAGTACCGTGTTGTCATTCTGCTGAACGGAGGGCAACTCGGGCATCCATAAACCCATGGAGTGACCCATGCGGCCGATGTTAGAGCTTTTCCCCCGATGCCTCAGTTGAGACAGCGAATCTGACATTGCAGTCCAAACGTTACAGATTGGAATGCCGGGTTGCGCAGCACTAATTCCGACTTCTGTTGCTTCCCATACCGCCCGGTAGGCGTCCTGTGTATGCGGATCAGCTTCTCCGAAAGAAAAGTTCCGGTTGAAGTCACACCAGTAAAAATTAAACTGGCAACCAGCATCAATAAAAAGTACATCGCCTCCAGACATCACTTTATCAGTCGGCTCGCCGTAGCAGCGGGAATATCCTCCGTGACCTGAAGCACCGTCGATCTTTGTAGTTTTGTCAACGCCACGTTTAAAGCATTCGAGCTCGAAAAGACGAGAAGCCTCTCGCTCTGTCATACCGGAGTACAATTGTTGAGTCAAATTGTCGAAAACATGTGAAACGGTTTCACATACAGTTCTGATGCGATCAATCTCGCCATCTGACTTGATCATTCTCAATGGGGTCATAATTGGTTCTGATGCGTCTTCAAATACCCGGGGCCTTATTGCCTCGGCTATACGCAAAAAATCTCCTCCAGACACTCCAAGCCTGCTTTCTGGGCCAAGCTCGATCCCAATGCGGGCATTTTCCGGCAACAGCTGATTTAAAAGGCTTGTGACTTCGGAGACGCCTTCATCTCTGGGATTCGGACCCGGCCAAGTACGAAAATCTTGTATCCACGTGGTTTCTCTGAGAAAATCATCTAGACCAGTTGGAACAACTGCTATCACCTCTCCAGACGTTAGGAGTAATAGAAAGCGCGGCCTCGTAGTCTGAACTGGAGTAGTGCTCGTATCATCGACAAAATAACGGAAGTTATGTTCGGAGGTGATAAGAAGCGCGTCAAAAGAATTGCTCTTCATAAGTTGCCGAGCCTTCAGAATACGGTTTTGACACTCGATAAACGGAAACGGCACGTGAGGAATAGTGGTAATGCTGGAAAGGCGTGTACTGGGCATGAGTTCTCCTGCAACTTGCTTTTCAATCATGCTTAGGTTCTAATTCTCTCGCTCCCCAAAACTGTTTCTACTAAGCTGATCCAGAACCCAATGCCATAGGCAAGAGCCTCATCGTCAAAATCATAAGCCGGATTATGCAGAGAAGGTGATGGTCCATTTCCTAGCAAAATCATGGCGCCCGGGCGTGCCTCAAGCATATAGGCGAAATCCTCTGCGCCCATACTCATCCTAACCTTATCGTCCACGGAAGCGGCCCCCACCAGGTTACGCGCTGCCGTGATCGCAAAGTTCGTCTCTTTAGCGTGATTAAAAGTGGCTGGAACAGATCGGCGGTAGATGAACTCAATATCGGCGCCAAATCCACGGGCGATGCCCTGAGCGGAGGCAAACACCTCTCGCTCGGCAAAATCTCTGAGCTCGGACGAAAGGGCCCTGACGGTTCCAGCGATTTCAACGTTATCTGGAATGACATTGTAGGCATCTGCCGCTTTCAGCTTTGTCACTGAGATCACGAGGGAGTCCCTAGGGTCAGTCTTGCGCGAGATTAGTGTCTGCAAACCCAGAATGATCTGCGCTGCAATGACCACAGGATCTATAGTTCCACTCGGCGAAGCTGCATGGCCACCCTTGCCCTTTACGATAATGTCGAAGTCATCTTGCGACGCCATGATCGAACCGTGGCAAATTGCGAATGTGCCGATCTCCATTCCTGGTCTGTTGTGCATGCCAAACACCTGAGAGATGCAAAAACGATCCATGATTCCGCCTTGGACCATTTTTAGACCGCCCGATGGCAGTTCAATCTCTTCTGCGGGCTGGAAAATCAAAGCGACAGAGCCCTTGAAGTTGCGCGTTCTTGCCAAATGTTTTGCGGCACCCAGCAACATAGCCGTGTGCCCATCATGGCCGCATGCATGCATTCTGCCCGGCTTCTTCGATGCCCAGGGCTTTCCCGAAGCTTCAACAATTGGTAACGCGTCCATGTCAGCCCTCAAGGCCACAGTTGGCCCGTCGCCGCCTTTACCCTGGACGATCGCGACTATGCCCGTTTCAGCAATCCCTGTTTCGATGTGATCGACCCCAAACGAGGCCAATTTCTCCGCAACGAATTGTGCTGTGTCAGGTAGCCGGTAGTCGAGTTCTGGATTTTGATGAAGGTGGCGGCGCCATTCGGTTGCTTCGCGCTGTAGGTCCCGGAAAATCTCAAAGCCAATCATTCTCTATTTGCCCATGTTTAGGCTCTTTGCGCCATTCGTTCACCTGGGGCAAGAGCAAAAGGGTCAACGGAAGCCTAGTCCGAGTGATGTCTGCGATGGCGAGACTCAACCTCGCCTAGACCTAACCATGCGGCGTTAAGACAATGGTTTGCTATCAAACTGCGCCTCCTGTTGAAATATGAGCTACAGATCTAAGAGGTTTTTGCGATATGATCAGTGTCAAGGGGAGGCCTGGAGCGCGCGTCAGGTAAGCTGCCTGTGACTGACGCGACGGGCAGAGACCTTTCGGCTATTGGCGCGGCCCGTATAACTGGAGACAGAATCATATCTGGTGTCATCCGTGAGAATGGAAACATTCTGGCAGAATAGAGTGTATATGTGTGGACGGCCTCTGCGATGCAAGCAGTTTCTACGGCTGGATGAGCACCGGTCGGGAGCATCGATGTGTTCGGCCTGTTCACGCAGCACCGTCGGCTGCTGGTCCTGCTGAACTCCGCGGATGACACCCCTGATCACCTCATCGCGCCCGAAGGGCTTGGCTCCGCCGAGGTGTCGATGGCGGAGACGGCGGTCTCTATCCTCACGACGGAGTTCTGCCAAGCTGATACGCTGCGGCCCAGGCAGCTTCAAGTTCGTCGGGTCCGACGCGTACGAAGCCTGAAGGCGGCCGTCACCAAGGGGCTGTACGCGACATGGCAAAACCGCCACGTTGTCGCCCCGACCCGTCACGTCAGGCTTGTGAAACGCAACTGCGACTTCTGTCGCAAACAAAACGAGCTGCCACCGTGGCACGCCTTTCTTTCGAAATGCGGAACAGCGTTTCAAATGGCATCGCTTGGCGACATAATCATTTCACGGGCAGGGTCGCTATGACGAGAAACTCTGGCCATTCGATGTCATATTTCTGCAATAAAAGGGTCATGGCCGTCAAAAAGGTCGACGATAGCCTCAGCTTTTGGGAGGAGCAAATATGGGCATTTCCTAAGCTGCAGGCGTTTCATCTGGGGCATCCTATATCGCGGTAAGTGTAGTGTTTTTCCGAGGGGCCACGCAATCCTCGGGCCACTTACGGGTAGGAGGTAAAAGGGTGGCGCCTACGCAAAAGCCTGGATGGGGATGAGATACCCACTATCGCCAGCACTCTCGGTCGACAAATGGCGCGGATTGATCCACGCGCCCAGCTCAAACAGGGGAACTGAACCATGACAATCTCTCGACGCGACCTTATTAAGGCAGGCGTGGCCGCAGGAACGGCTTTATCTATCCCGTCGGTGTTGCGGGCGCAGACAGAGGCATCTGCTGAACGGACGGTACGCATGGTGATGGGTTCTTTCCTGCGAGCCTTCGATCCGATCTCAACGACCGACGACACCTCCCAATCCCATGGCCTAGCCATTTTCGACACGCTATTTGCGCTCGATTCCAAGTTCATGGTGCAGCCACAAATGGTTCACAAGTGGGGCATTTCCGACGACCAGAAGACCTATACGTTTGAGCTTCGAGACGGCCTGGGCTGGCACGATGGCACCGCCGTCACCGCTGCGGATTGTGTAGCGTCGATCCGCCGCTGGGCTGGAGTGCAGTCCGGCGGGCAACTCATGATGAAACGAGTGAAAGATATTTCAAAGAAGGATGACAGAACTTTTATCATTGCTCTAAAAGAGCCATTAGGTCTACTACCCGAAATATTAGCTTCTGCACCACCTCTCTTCATGATGCGCGAAAAGGACGCAAACCGCCCCGCAACGGAGCAGGTAACCACGAACGTCGGATCGGGTCCCTTTAAGTTTAACGAAGCGCTCTCCAAGCCTGGCGCTAGAATCACGTATGATCGCAATGAAAAATACGTGGCCCGTAGGGAATCCGCCGACGGTTTCGCCGGCGGGAAGGTCGTGAATGTCGATCGGGTCGTCTGGGAGAATATCGCCGATCAGCAGACTGCTTACGCGGCGCTGCAGGCCAGTGAGATCGACTTTATTCAGTCGCCATCCGTAGATCTAATACCTGTCATCGAGAGCAATCCAGACCTTCAACTTGAGATTTTGGATAAAGGCGGCCGGATCTTACTCCTGCGGATGAATTGCCTTCAGAAGCCATTCTACAATGTGAAAGCGCGTCAGGCTATGCTTCATCTTGTCGATCAGGAGGCGTTCTTACAGGCCGCGTTCGGCAATCCAAAATACTACAGAACTGTAACTTCCTTGTTCGGAAACGATACCCCCTATTCAAACGACGAAAATACGGGATGGTTCAAAGAAGGCGGCGACCCGGAAACGGCGAAGATACTTTTGAAGGAAGCTGGGTATGCAGGCGAGAAGATTGTCCTTCTTCAACCCACCGACTGGACCGAGTCCAGCAACGCTTCGCAGCTACTAGCGGCCGAATTGCGCAAAATCGGGGCAAATGTCGAACTTGCTCCGAGCGACTGGGGTGGAATTGTCGAGCGCCGGGCCAAGACGGGTCCAGTCGAGGACGGGGGGTGGAGTCTCTTCATCACGGATCACAGCAATTATGGCACGACCCAGCCGCACACTAATATCGACCTGACCGCAAATGGCAAGGAGGGTTGGTACGGGTGGCCGACAAGCAACGAGTACGAGGCTTTGCGAGCCAAGTGGGTGGAGGTTAAAACGCTGGAAGAACGCAAGGCGTTGGCCCGTGAAATGCAAAAACTCTATTGGGACTTTGTCGGCATGGTTTACTTGGGCGCGTACGTCCAACCAAGCGCTCGCCGTAAGGCTCTCACACGGCTTATCGGCATGCCGGCGTATCTTCCGATGTGGAACATGCAAAAGGGTTCGGCCTGAATGGGCAGTTACATCCTTCGCCGCGTCTGCTCGACCGTCGCCGTGATGGCTATGGTCGGAATTTTCGTTTTCCTGCTTCTCAGGCTGGCGCCTGGGGACCCGGCAGCGATGATCGCCGGAAAGTCGGCAAGCGCCGAGGTGATCGCTCGGATCCGCCAACAGATGGGGCTGAACGACTCGCTGCCTGTTCAGTTCATGCGTTGGGTGCACGACATACTTCGGGGGGATTTGGGGACTTCAATTTTCGCGGGGCGACCGGTTCTCGAGCTCATCTCGCAGCGGCTTGAGCCGACCCTTTCCCTGTCGATCCTGACGATGATCCTTTCGGCGACGGTTGGGATTTGCTTCGGCATTATTGCGGCGTGGCGCGCGGGTGGCCTTGAGGATCGCATCCTGACAGGATTCGCGACACTAGGTTTCTCGGTTCCAGTGTTTGTTGTGGGTTTTTTTCTCATATATTTTTTCGCGATCAAGGCTCGTTGGCTGCCGGTACAAGGATATCTGCCTATCGGAAGTGGCCTCTGGCCATGGCTCATGCACCTGATTCTGCCAAGCGTAACGTTGAGTATTCCCTACGTAGCTTTCATTGCTCGTATCACGCGGGCAAGCATGCTGGAGGTCTTGTCGGAAGATTATATGCGAACGGCCGCTGCCAAGGGCGCGTCGTCTTACTCCATGCTGTTCCATCATGCTCTGAAGAATGCCGGTGCCCCTATTCTTACCGTGATTGGTTTAAGTTTCGCCGGCCTTATTGGCGGCGTTGTGATCACGGAAACGGTCTTCAACATACCTGGTGCCGGACGTTTGGTGGTCGATGCGATTAACAGCCGCGATTACCCTGTGATTCAAGGCGTTCTTGTCCTTGTTTCGGGCATGTACGTCCTAATCAATTTGGCAATCGATCTTTCGTACACCCTCGTCGATCCTCGCATTCGGTACTGATATGACATTTCCTTCCGCACCAATTGAAACCCTCCCCACTGGCCACTTGCGGGTATCAGGATTTTCCCGCCTGGCAAGGCGTTGTCCATTGGTCCTGATTGGCGGCGTTCTTTTGGCGGCATTGATTCTTCTCGCCCTCGCTGCCCCGCTTTACACTGGCGATCCTCTGAATATAGATCCATTCAAACGGCTCCAGCCCCCTTCCGCCGAGATGTGGTTCGGAAGCGATAATCTGGGTCGTGACGTGTTTGCACGAACCGTATTCGGCGCGCGGATCTCGCTAGTAGTCGGATTAACCTCAGCGACGGGCGCGGCTTTGGCCGGCCTTATGATTGGTGTGATCGCCGGCTACAGCCGTAACTTCGATAGCGTCATCATGCGAGTCATGGACGGCCTCATGTCGATTCCGACGATTCTACTGGCCATCGCCCTTATCTCTCTGACAGGGCCAAGCGTCAGTATTCTCATAGTTGCGATCACGATTGTCCAATTGCCAAGCGTCTCGCGCCTGGTTCGCTCGGTCGTTATTAGCGTTCGGGAGCGTCCTTACGTCGAGGCCTCGCTTTGCGGCGGCGCGCGCCTTCCAAAAGTGCTATGGCGCCATGTCCTGCCAAGTACTATTCCAGCGCTAATGGTACAGAGCGCAATTGTGTGCGCAGATGCGATTCTGACAGAAGCCGGACTGAGCTTTCTGGGCGTAGGCGTACCGCCCGAAATTCCTAGCTGGGGTAATATGATCTCAAGCTCCCGCTTGTATCTCAGTATCGCTCCCATGACAGTCTTCGCCCCCGGCATTTGCCTCGCCGTCATGGTCCTGGCGGTAAACCTGCTCGGGGATGGCCTGCGTGATCTGTTTGATCCTCGCTCAAAGCGACGGCGCTGACATGTTGATGCGAGAACAGCCAGAGGGTGACATGCTTCTCGAAGTTCGGGACCTTGAGACGCATTTTTATGGTGAAGAGAGCGTCACTCGCGCTCTGGGTGGCATCAGTTTTGAGGTCAGGAAAGGTGAGACCCTCGGCGTCGTCGGCGAATCTGGATGCGGCAAGACTGTCACCGCTCTCTCTATCCTGCGCCTCTTGCCGAAGCAGAGCGCCCAGACCGTCGGCGGCGAGGTCCGCTTTCACGGACGCGACCTCCTCAAGCTATCCGATCGGGAGATGCGATGGATTCGCGGCGACCAGATCGCCATGATCTTCCAGGAGCCGATGACGAGTCTGAACCCTGTCTACACGATCGGCCACCAAATCGCCGAGGCGGTCCAGATCCACGCCAAGACTTCCCGCTCCGTCGCCATCGAAAAAGCCGAAGAGATGCTCCGTCTCGTACGCATCGCGGATCCCGAGCGCCGGGTCAACAGCTATCCCCATGAGTTGTCAGGCGGTATGCGCCAGCGTGCCATGATCGCCATGGCACTTGCCTGTTCACCGGAACTGTTAATCGCAGATGAGCCCACGACCGCGCTCGACGTCACCATTCAAGCACAAATCCTGCGGTTGATCGTCGACCTGAAAGAGCGCACGGGAACAGCGGTCATGTTCATCACCCATAACCTCGGGGTCGTAGCTGAAACCTGCCAACGTGTCATTGTCATGTATGCCGGCGGGATCGTCGAACAAGCCAGCGTCATCGATTTGTTTGCGCGACCGGCCCACCCCTACACTCAGGGGCTCATGCGCTCAGTGCCCGACAGCCGGCGAGGCCGCCAGCGTCGGCTTTCGGAAATTCCCGGCATCGTTCCCAGCTTGCGCGAACCCATCGTTGGCTGCAGCTTTTCGTCCCGCTGTCCGTTCGCGATAGACATCTGTCGCAGCAAGACGCCCAAGCTAAGAGACATAGCGCCTGGTCATGCCGCCGCTTGCTGGCGCGCTGAGGAGATCACGGCCTGATGAGCGCTCCGTTGCTGCAGGTCGAGAGCCTGACCAAGCATTTCCCGCTTAGTCCAGGCATTCTAAGTAAAAACATTTCGGTGGTGCGGGCTGTCGAAGATGTGTCTTTCTCGGTTTCGGCCGGAGAGACGCTCTGTATTGTCGGCGAATCAGGCTGTGGCAAGTCCACCATCGCGCGGCTGCTAATGCGGCTAGCCGAACCGACTGCCGGGCGCGTGTTGATCGATGGAACGGATATCGCCGGGCTCAAGAGAAATGCGCTTCGCGCCTGGCGGCGGCGGATGCAGATGGTCTTCCAAGACCCCTACTCTTCGCTGAACCCGCGCCTTAACGCAGGCCAGATCATTACCGAACCCGTCGAAAATTTTGAGCGCCTCAGCCACAAACAGCGCAAAGCGCTTGCCGCGGAACTTCTTCGAAAGGTAGGCATGTTGCCTCAGGTGATGGACAGGTTTCCATCGGAGCTTTCGGGCGGGCAACGCCAGCGCCTTGGCATCGCGCGGGCGCTGGCTTTACAGCCATCCCTTATCATAGCCGACGAGGCGGTGTCGGCCCTGGATGTCTCTGTGCAGGCACAGATCCTGAACCTGCTGATGGACTTGCAGCAGGAGATGGGCATTGCATATCTCTTCATCTCGCATGACCTCGGCGTGGTTGAGCATATCGCGCATCGGGTCGCCGTGATGTATCTAGGACGGATTGTGGAACTTGCTTCTAGCGAGGCGCTTTTCGCTGAAGCCGTCCACCCCTATACCGAAGCGCTGATAGCCGCGGCACCCTTGCCGGACCCAACGCGTGTTCGGGCGAGCGTGACCCTCGAAGGTGAGGTGCCAAGCCCTGTTAAACCACCGAGCGGATGCGCGTTCCACCCCCGCTGCCCGCTCGCGTTAGAACGCTGCCGCGTCGAGGTCCCGCCCTTAGTGCCGATGGGGGATGGACGAGTTGTGGCATGTCATGTGCGCGCTCCCGCCCGCGTTTTGGGGTCAGCGCCGGGAAACGCCAATCCGTCACTCACAGCGGGAATGCCAGGAAGCCTCCACCCGATAGCAAATGTCCAGAACACTACTAATATCTGTACTCAGCATCGCGCCGATTAAGGCAAATATGGAAAGATGAAACAGGCCGAAGGCGGTACATACATCTGCATCATGCACACGATTTCCGATGGTTCGCAACTTCACCAATGCCCCGCGCGGCCACGAAGTGGCTCGCCATACTCTTCAAGGAGACTAGTAATCATGGAAAACGACTCACTTAGCCTTACGGAAATCATCCTTCGCGTGAACGCGAAGGCTGCCGATTACTGCGCCCTAAGCGACCGCATTTGGACAATGCCGGAATTGGCCTTCGAGGAGCATCGCTCTGCGGCTGAGCACATCGCCATGCTCGAGCGCGAAGGCTTCCGCATCACGAGGAATGTTGGTGGCATCTCTACCGCCTTCGTGGCGGAATATGGGGAGGGCCGTCCTGTCATCGGCATTCTCGGCGAATATGATGCGCTACCAGAACTGGCTCAAGTGTCAGGCGCGACTCAGCATAAGCCATTAACCAAGGGTGGTCACGGCCACGGCTGCGGGCACAATCTTCTCGGTGCCGGCTCGGCGCTGGCGGCGGTGGCGTTAAAAGATGCGCTAGCAGCGGGAGGCATCGAAGCGAAAGTGCGCTATTATGGATGCCCGGCAGAGGAAGCCGGAGGGGGCAAGGCATACATGGCTCGAGCGGGCGCCTTCGACGATCTCGATGCTGCTTTTAGCTGGCACCCAGGTGCGCTAAATGAGGTGATGACCAAGTCCACGAATGCTGCAGTTAGCGCTCGTTTCAGCTTTACGGGTCGTGCGGCGCACGCGGCGGTGGATCCTCATTTGGGACGTAGTGCGCTCGATGCGGTGGAACTGATGAATGTAGGAGTTAACTACCTCCGAGAGCACATACCCTCCAACGCACGCGTCCACTATGCCATTATCAACACCGGCGGTGAGGCGCCCAACACGGTGCAGGCATATGCTGAATCCAGCTACTCTGTTCGTTCTCCGACCTTGGCAGATGCTGAGGGAGTACTCGCCCGCGTGAAGAAGATTGCAGATGGCGCTGCTCTGATGACAGAAACATCTGTCAAGATGGAGAGGATCGGCGGCAGCGCGAACATTATTCCAAACGAAGCACTGTACGACGTCATGTTTGAGAACATAAGCCGTATCGGCCCACCGGCCTTCGACATTGTTGACCTGGAGTTTGCCAAGGAGCTTCGCAGCAAGGCATTGACGGATGACGATGTGATGGCCAGCGTCGCGGCTAAAGATATTTCACTTAAGGACAAGATACTCCATGATAGCCTGCTCCCTTTGGGAAGTGACCAAGCGGACATGGGCACGACAGATGTTGGCGACGTCAGCTGGATCGTGCCAACCGCACAGTGCTACACAGCTTGCTTCGCAATCGGTACGCCGTGGCACACTTGGCAGCTTGTCACGCAGGGCAACTTGCCTGCAGCTCATAAGGGTATGGTTTTGGCCGCAAAGGCTATGGCCGCTACTGCGGCCGATTGCATACGCAATCCGGACATTATTGCTCGTGCTAAGGTGGAGTTGAAGCAACGTACTGGGGGTCATCCATATCGCTGCCCAATCCCCTCAGAGGTCGTGCCCAGTGATTTGCGTGCGAAGACGTCATAGCGTCATGTCTCCTCTCTCACGCGACGGTAAAATGTCGCGCCATCTGCCTTCGGTGCTGAGAAGAACGAAACACCCAGCATTCTGCGAAGATGGCGACTTTAAGTAAACAAAGGACAAGGGTCGATGACAGAAGTTCAAAAGTTCGACGCCATTGGCTCAATAGCGACAAATGTTGCAGACGGCTTCACAATGGCAGCCGTGGGTGACCTCATGATGAGGCGACCCGTAACTAAGAACCAGCGAAACGGCATTGGCGATATCGTGGAGGTGCTCCGGGGCGCCGATGCTACATTCGGAAATTTGGAAACAAATATCTTCGACACGCGCTCGTTCAATGGAAGCCCGCAGGCCGAGCACGGTGGGGGATACCACGTCGGACCGCCAGAACTCGGTCTCGATCTGAAAACCATGGGATTTAATATTCTGTCTCTGGCAAACAATCATACATTTGATTGGGGTGCGGAGGGTATGCGCGAAACCGGTCGAGTGCTCGATCGGAACGGGATAATCTATGCGGGTGCGGGTGAGAGTTTAGCACAAGCCGGGGCCGCTCGGTATCTCGAGACCGCCCGTGGTCGCGTGGCGCTGGTGTCGTTCGCGGCCACGTTTACGCCTATGTCCCGCGCGTGCGATCCTGCCGGCGAAGCGCTCGGCAGGCCAGGACTCGCGACCCTTCGTCTGAGGAACAGCCTCGTGGTCCCCCCTGAAATGTTCGAAAGCTTGAGGCGCATACACGATTCGCTGCCTCGCGCAGTTGCCGGTCGCGAGATTGGAGACCGTTGTGTGCTCGCCAGTGCCGAATTCAAGATTGGCGATAAAGTCGGATATAGCTTCGAAGCCGACCAACGCGATACCAGTGACATTCTACGCAACGTTCGCCAAGGCAAGCAGTTTGCCGACTTCTTAATCGTCACGAACCACGGTCATGAGCCGGGCGAATGGAGCCAAGAGCCACCTGACTACGAACAATCGCTAGCCCATAGGTTGATCGATGCCGGGGCCGACGCGTATGTTGGGCATGGACCTCATCAATTGCGAGGCATAGAGATATACAGGGGTCGACCTATTTTTTATAGCTTAGGCAACTTTATCTTCGACAATCTACAGATGGTTGAGGGAGCCGATTTTTTCCATGAGTATGGCAAAGACCCTCGGGTCGACACCGTAGCGGACGTACTAGCCTATGCGATGAAGGAACAAGGTATTCAGAACTCTGAGTGTTACGAGAGTATTGTCACAGTTAGCCGGTTTGAGCAAAATCAGCTTGCTGAGTTGAGGCTCTTTCCGGTCGAACTCGGATACTCGGAAAGGTTGGCTAATCGTGGGGTGCCAGGACTCCCGTCCCGGTCAAAAGCGGAAGCCATTCTGGAACGGCTGCAAAGGCTATCGAAGCCATTCGGGACCCATATTAACGTCGAAAATGGCGTTGGGATCATCAGGTTAAGCCCAAGTCCGCCATGACGGCGGAGCAGAACAGGTATCGCGGAAAGTGTCGAGTTGGACTTGCTACCGCACCGGTAATCAAAACATTGCAACAGATCCTGCCTGCGTAGTGCGACGCCAGACGCAGTTCGCGACCGTCTTGGGCGGAAGGAAGGTCATCGGCAAACGACCATGCTTGAAATCGGAATACCTAGCTGGTCTCAGAATGAAATATGCGTTCGTCATTAGCGTGATACGCAGCCGAATTTACAAAATGTTACGTTTCTGGACCGCTGACAGTGATACCATCACCGCAGAGCCTGAGATCAGAGGCGGATTAAAAGCTGGCGACTGTTGACGCTCAGACTGTTATACAGCACAGCGCGGAGGGTGAATGTCGGTGCCAAGAAGAGCGCTTATCCTGGTTGAAGGCCACAGGAGCATTGGTTGTCTATATGTGAATGCGGCTAAACGCATTGGTCTATGGCCAATTACCCTGTCGGCGGATCCAACTCAGTATGACTATCTTGCGGCGAAAGGCATTGAAGCAATCCGTGTCGATACAACCAATCTTGACGCGCTGATCCGGGAATGTGATCGACTGCGTGAGACCTATGAAATCGCAGGCATTACTGGCTTTTCAGGTCTCGACGAGTTGGTCCCGGCGATAGTCGGTAAGCTCTGCCGACATTTTGATCTACCAGGACCGGATCCCGCATCGATTGAACGTTGCCAGGACAAATTCACGCAACGTCAGATTCTCGCGCAGGCGGGCGTTCCAGTACCTGCTTATCGCTTGGCAGCGAATGCTACCGACGTGACAAGCTCTGCCGCGGAGATCGGTCTGCCGGTTATTGTTAAGCCAGCCGTGGGCTCCGGCAGCAGCGGTGTCCGACTGTGCCGCAGCGCCGATGAGTTGGCTGAACATACGTCCTATCTGTTGGGCGAGAAGAAAACATGGCGATCTTCACCGAGGATATTGGTTGAAGAATTTGCACAAGGCTTCCACTACAGCACAGAGATAATGGGAAACGAGGCATTTGGAATTGCCGCTGTTGAGTTCGGCATTCCGCCGCATTTCGTCAGTCTTGAATATACCTTTCCTGCTGCACTGACTGGTGATGAGCATAGGCGAATCACGGATGTTTCGCTGAGCTGTTTGAGAGCTCTCGGTCTGGGCTGGGGGCCAACGAACATTGATGTGCGATGGACCAAGCATGGCCCAGTCGTCATTGAAGTCAATCCACGTCTAGCAGGTGGGACCAGTCCTCAGCTGGTTCAAGCGGCCTGCGGCGTCGATCTCATTACCGAGCACATCAAGCTTGTCATCGGCGGCGATTGGGATTTACGCAAAAAGCATTCGCGGATCGCGACCGCGCGGATCCTAGTACCTGATCGCGATGGCACCCTCGATTCGATTGATGGAGAACGTCAGGCGGCCGCAGTGCCCGGGGTCGCCGAGGTCAAATTATACGTTGTTCCCAAGACGCCAATCATCAGGAAAGGTGATTTCCGAGACGCTATTGGATATGTCATTGCTGCTTCACCCGACCTCATGCAGACCCAGTCCGTGATTCGACGTGCTGTCGACTTGATTGACTGGTCGATCACACCGTTTCCTACTATTAGTCAATAAGAGCAGTCCGAGCCTCTCGCGTCGCCGCACTTGCAAAAGAGGAAGTGATTGTCGTCGGAGACAACTGTGAGTTTGGTGTAAAGATAGAGGGCTGAGTAGCCATCACTTCGGTGGGATGTAGCCGGGCCCAATGTCCGCTAGCACTACTTTGGCATTTTTAGTGACGAGCGCGTTTTTGCGATTCCCAAGAGGTGGTTTGCGTGATTCATGGGAGGTCGGCTCATGGAGGGCCGATCAATGGATGTGGACTGGCAAGCCGATCTCGAGCACTGGCTTCAACCATTTTTGGCAGGTCTTTCGCATCCAGCTCGGCGCCGGATGTGTCCGCTGTACATTGCTGGTCTGATCGGGCCGGGCGACCGTAAGAGCGTACAACCGATGGCCGCGCGAGCGGGCGATGTCGGCTACGATCAGCTTCATCATTTTTTCGCGGCAGGGGTTTGGGACAGCGCTCCGCTCGAGGCCGACCTGCTGAAGGAGGCAGATCGCCTGGTCGGCGATGAGGCGGGTTTTCTCGTCATTGACGACACAGCGTTACCGAAGAAGGGACAACATTCGGTTGGTGTCGCGCCTCAATACGCTTCGTCGCTTGGCAAGACGTCCAATTGCCAGTCACTGGTGTCGGTGACCCTGGCCTCGCGCGAGGTGCCGGTGATGGTGGGCCTTCGGCTCTTCCTGCCCGACACCTGGACGAATGATCCCGAGCGGATGATGCGGGCGCGAGTCCCGAAGGATCGACAGGTCGCTCTGACAAAGCCGGAGATCGCCATCGAAGAGATCGATCGTGTCATCGCCTCCTATCGCGACGCCAAAACGTCTATCCGGCCGATGTTGATCTGATCTTCCCGGTCGCGACCACCGGCAGGCGCCGCCAATATCACATCCCGGACCAGCCGCCGGTCTCTGCCGAGGTGATGCTGTCTGGTGAGAGATGGCACAAGATAAGCTGGCGGCGCGGCACTAAAGGTCGGCTGACATGCTTGTTTGGTAAGCGGTGCACCAAGGCACCTTGCAATAGGCCGATGAACATGGAGCTTTCGCGCCATGACATTGGAACATGCAGACGGCGATGTGGTCGCCGAGGACAGCGGCGCCGCGGCGGCCGAAGATCGTGCAACGATGCCCGGCCGCGCGCGGCAACGGAGGCTGTGGAGTTGCGCGGAGAAGCGCGCGTTGGTCGACCTTGCGAAGGCGGCGGGGTCGTCGGTGACCGAGGTCGCTCAAGCGTTCGGCGTAGCTCCTTCGCAGCTCTATGCGTGGCGCAAGCAGATGGCCGGCGGCGAGCTCGATGCCGATCAGGCGATGGCGACCTTCGCACGGATCGAGGTCAACGATCTGCCCGAGGTCGACCGCCCCGTCTCCGATTGCCCGGATCCCGCCGGCAGGATCGTCGTTGCCTTTGCGAGCGGCGCGCGGTTGCGGATCGACGGAACCGTCGATCCGACAGCGCTGCGCATCGTCCTGGCGGAGTTGACCAGGTGATCACGGTGGTGCCGACCGACCAGATTTACCTGTGCTGCGGCGCGACCGATATGCGCCGCGGGATCAATAGCCTCGCGCGGATGGTGCAGCAGGTGCTCGCGCTCAATCCGCACACTGGCGCGATCTTCTGCTTCCGGGGACGCAAGGGTCATATCATCAAGATTTTGGCGCATGACGACCAGGGGTTCTGCATGTTCACAAAGCGACTGACCGATGGCTGTTTTGCCTGGCCAGCCACAAAGGATCAGGTCGCCGTTTCGCTCACCAAGGCGCAGCTTTCGCTGCTTCTGGAGGGGATCGACTGGCGCCGGCCGAGCAAGACTTATCGGCCGCGTCTGGCTGGCTAATTTTGCTCGTTTGTTATTGATTTTGTGTCGATTTTGCTTCCGTAACGGAGGTCTTTCGGGTATGTAATTTGGGTGTCGGAACAAGCTCCCTCAACCGCTGATTTCCTCGCCCGGATCGCGCTTCTGGAGGCGGCCGTTGCTGCCCGTGACATCACCATCGCCGAACGCGATGAGCAGCTGCGCAGAGAGCGCGCCGAGGCCGCACTTCGCATTCAGCGCCTGCAGCTGCGGATCGATCGCTTCAACCGCAAGGCCTTCGGCCGCTCGTCCGAGAAGCTGGGCCAAATGCTGCTCGAGCTCGAAGATCTCGAGACCGATTTCGCCGCCAGCGTGCCCGATACCCAGCTGCCCATCGTCGCTGACACCGACAAGGTCCGGGTGCTGCCGGTGCGCAAGCTCAACCCCAACCTGCCGCGCAAGCGGATCGTTCGCGAGCCGTCTTGCGCATGCTGCCCGGGCTGCGGCGGCGACCTGCGCGCCATGGGCGAAGATAGCGACGAAATGCTCGACCTGGTCGCCCAGGCCTGGCAGGTGATCGAGACCGTTCGACCCAAATACAGCTGCCGGGCCTGCGATAAAATCATTCAGGCCCCGGCACCCGCCAAGGCCATTGCACGCGGCAAGCTCAGCTATGCCGCGCTCGCCCATATCATGATGGCGAAGTGGGGTTATCATTTGCCCTACTACCGTCAGATTCAGATGATGGCCGCCAAGGGCGTCGATATCGAGCGATCCACCCTGGCGCGCAGCGCCGGCTATGCCGCCGCCTTACTCGATCCGATCTACAATCGCATCCGTGAGATCGGCCGTACCCGCACCAAGCTCCACACCGATGACACGCGGCTTCCGATCCTGGCGCCCGGCACCGGCACCACGCACAAGGGCGCGCTCTGGGTTTACGTCGCCGACGACCGCAATTCGGGTTCGCAGGAGCCGCCGATCGCCTGGTATCGCGCCACCATGGGCCGCGCCGGCGAGAGCGTGATGAGCGAGCTCGCCGGATTTGCCGGCACACTCCAGGCCGACGGATTCAGTGGCTACAACCCGATCTACAAAGGCGGCGCCATTCGGGAAGCTGCCTGCCTGGCCCATCTGCGTCGCAAGATATTCGACGTTCACGACAGCCAGCCGAGCGCGCTCAGCACGACGGCGATGGCCGGTATCCAGGCGATCTACCGGATCGAGGAAGAGATACGCGGGCTCCCGCCCGCCGAGCGATTGGCCGCTCGACGAAGACGAACCCGACCCCTGGTCCGGGCGCTGCGACGACAGCTCATGCGCCAGGCCAACGGTTTGTCGCGCCACGCCGATATCGCCAAGGCCTTCGCCTATGGCACCAAGCGATGGCGCGCGATCAATCGCTTCCTCTACGATGGCCAGCTCGAGCCCGACAACCTGATTGCGGAGCGCGCGATTCGTGGTTTTACCGTCGGCAGGCGCAATTGGCTTTTCTCGGGCAGCTTCGCCGCGGCCGAGCGGTCAGCGGTCGTGCTCAGCATCATCGAGACCTGCAAGCTCTGCGGCGTCGATGCCGAAGCCTACATGGCCGACGTCATCGAGCGCATCCAGAACGACTGGCCAGCCTCGCGCTGGGACGAGCTGATGCCCTGGAACTGGGTGCGCCGCCAAGAGATGCCGCTCCCCTTGGCGGCATGAGCGCGCTCGATGACATGGCGCTGTCGGACGAGGCGCTCGAGGCCTGGATGGCCGCCAAGACCAACCCCCGTCCGCTGGTGCGCACCATGTCGGCGCTGGATGGCTTCGTAACGGCATCGGTCACCGGGCCGCGGTTCGCGGACCCGCAAGACTGGATGTGCCCGCTCATGGGATTGCCGCGCGACGTCCTGGCCAAAGGCTCTGCAACCGATCACGCCGTATTTGCCAGCCTCGCCAGGATCCACAACCGGATCAACGAGACGCTGTTCGACAGACCGCAGGATTATGCGCCCCGCTTCACCACCAAGCCCAGTGGCGGCATCGACCCACGGCCGTGGTGCCAGGGGTTCTACGCCGCCATCAATCTCAACATCAAACGCTGGAAACGGCTCCTCGACCTCAAGAACCCCAACCACGGTCTGCTGCTGCCGATCCTGATCTACTGCGTCGACAAAAAAGGGCGGCCCGTCCTCGGCAAGCCCAGGCCGGGACCCGAGACCGCGCACTTCATCGAGCACGAGGCCTACAAGGACATCGCCCTCGTCATCCCCGCTCTTCGGGAACTCCACTACGTCACCCGCTATGACAGCCCGTAGCGATCACCGCCGGCGCACCAACCAACGAGCGACCTAATCAACCATCAAGACGATTCAGGAAAGGCGCCTTGGTGCAACGCTTACCTTGTTTGCGGCTCGACGTGTCCGCGTTGCGGATGGTCATAAGCACCGGATGCTCGACAATCGCATGCAATGCATGCCAGGCGAGGAGGTCTGGCTCGTCGGCGAACGCCGGTCGACTGGCGAGCAAAAATACTATGTGTCGAACCTGCCGGTCGATACGAGCCTCAAGATGCTCGCCGCCACGATCAAAGCCAGATGGATCTGCGAGCAGCCGCATCAGCAGCTCAAGGAGGAACTCGGCCTCGACCACTTCGAAGGCAGATCCTGGACCGGGTTACACCGACATGCCCTGATGACGATGATCGCTTACGCCTTCCTCCAATCCCGCCGCCTCAAAGCAGTGGGACGGAAAAAAAAGAATCGGGGGACCACCGCCGCAACCGAGCATGCCGGCTGTTAGACAAGCCATCCTCGACCTCTTCGCACGACCGCCACCCAGGCGATGCCCCCACTGTGAGAAACTCCTCGCTGACGCAGCCAAACATAATCTGCCAAAGTAGTGCTAGTGGATGGAATCTAACACTTGGTGCCCACGCTTGACGGCGGCGATGATTTTGTCGGGGTCGGCGGTCCAGGAGAAGGGTTTGGGTTGTCGATTGTGCTCGGCGAGGAAGCGGTTGATGGTTGATAGCCGCCTGCAGGTCGACGACAGAATGAAAGGACGCCTCGCTTGAGGCGTCGCTTCGACAGCTTGGCAAAGAAGCCCTCGACGGCGTTGAGCCAGGAGCAAGACGTGGGGTTACGTGGAAGGTGAAGCGCTGATGGCGGTTGAGCCAGGCACGCACCTCAGGGTGCTTATGGGCGGCGTAGTTGTCGAGGATGACGTTAACGGCCTTGTCGGCCGGCACCTCGGCATCGACCGGGTCGGCGATCAATCCCTTCCGGTGAAGTCGATCCGTTACGTCGCAGTCAAAAGCCCTTCCAGGCGCACCGTTCATTGTGCAGGGTCAGCCAAAGCAGTGCCAGGACCGCGTCATCGATCTTGTCGGTATCGATATCCATCGCTGCAGCTTAACACAGACAGCACCGCCGCGGCCCAGACCGGATGGATACCTCCCATTCAGCCGCTGCAACACTGCAACAAGGCCGGCTGTGTTGTTATGTATTGCAGCTATCCTCGCCGAGATCACCTCTTAGTAGAGCCGCTTACGTTGGTGCTGGGATCAGAGGGGTTCACAGAGTCTTCCTGCTCGACAATGCTCGAAAATGGTGTAATCGACCAATTGATTAAGTCGACAGCACGCTGCAGTAAGAACTTAGTTTGAGAGAAGCTGGGTGAAACGGCGATGACGCGTGCTATGCAGTCTAGGCAGTTCCCTTTCCGAACTATCGGCATCTTCGGTTCAACAAACAACTTGACCTCGGTGACACCTGGGGACGCAGCCGCCAGATTGAGGCCATTGATCCAGTCGAGGGTACCATCGCGATAAGGAACCAGGAATCGCACGGCCGCAGCTTTGGATTGGGTTCTGGCCAAACTCGATTTGGCACCCAAAAGCAGTTTGATGTGCTCAGTGACGAGATCGACGCCGTAAGCCAGCTGAAGCAGTTCAGGACCAGGCGAGCCCGTAAGACGCGGATTGATTTCAATGACGACTGGGCCACGCTTGGTCCATCGGAGTTCAACGTTCGTTGGACCCCAGCCAAGGCCGAGAGCCTGCAGACAGCTCAGCGAAACATCCGTGATTCGCCTATGCTCATCATCAGTCAGCACGGCCGGACAGGTGGCCTCACGATAGACAAAATGGGGAGGGCGGCAGAACTCAAGGACGCTAATCCCAATGACCTCGCCTCCCATCAAGTCGATGCAAAAATGCCGGCCTTGTGCGAATTCTTCGACCAATATCCTCGGTGTCGACCGCCATAAGTGCTTCCCGCCCAACAGATAGGTTGTATGTTCGGCCAACTCATCTAGACTGCGGCACAAGCGAACCCCCGTGCTGCCGCTGCCTACAGCTGGCTTAACAACTACTGGTAGGCCGATTGCCGCGGCAGAGCTTGCCACGTCCGTCGCATTTGTCGCTACGCGATAAGCAGGTACTGGAACGCCGGCCTCCGCGAGCAGCTGACGTTGGATACATTTATTACAACATCGTTCAACCGACTCTGGGTTCGGCCCGGGTAGATCGAAGTATCGGCTGATCTTGCCGGCTGTTGCATAGAAAAGCTCTACGGCGGATGTTATGCCAGCAATGGCATAAGCCGCTTTTAGGCGGGAGCATTCGCGGATCAGAGCATCGAGATTTTCTGTGTCGACACGGACTGCCTCAATGCCTTTCGCCGCAAGAAAATCGTACCCGTCGGGATCAGACAAAAGTATAATTGGTTGAAGGTCAAGTCGCTTGGCCGCCCGGACGTATTGGACGTGTAGGGGCATATTACTTCCACCTTCAATCAGTATAAGCGCTCTTTTGCGCATCAGCGACCTCTTTCCTGCTGTTCAAGCGATCCAACGGTAGGTTCTTGCGGCAGGACTTGACTTCCAGTCCTTGCGGCAGGGCCTGACTCCAGTCCTTGCGGTTAAGGTATCAGTGTCAGCGATCTGCAGTTGCAAAGATTGCGTGATTTTATTTGAAGGCTTTATTGCAACCGCGTTCGCTTGCGGATGCGTTGGTAACGCCTCTAGACGAGTTTCGAGAGAACACGACATTAAAGGGATGCCGTATACGGCGGTAGTGAAGCACCTGCCATGGTCGGATGCGCAATTTTCGGTTCCGCGTCGGCAAGCAGCCAACGTCGCGCTCGATCGATGCGGCTACCGCATGGGCGCGAGCCTGACAGTGCTTCGATACTCTGCAAGACAGGACGCCGTTGTGTGGTCATGGTGTGCCATGTCGACGTTTCCGCGGCACAGGATAAGCAATTCGCGGAGACATCGCGGGATTAGGCGTAGGTTACCGGGGTCGACCAAGTGGGATCGGCGTGCTTCTTCCAATAGAGTTCCATCAATCGACGGGTGAGGGCCCCGACTTTTCCGTCCCCGACTTCGACGTCATCGATCCTCGTCACCGGCATGATGCCGCCCGCAGTGGAGGTGATGAACACCTCGTCCGCAGCCTTGAGTTCGTTGGGGGCGATGTCGCCGACCGCAGCAGACAGGAAGAGCTCGTCGCAAAGATCGAGAACCGTCTGTCGGGTGATGCCAAGCAGGACGCCCTGGGCAGGCGTCCGCAATTGGCCTTCCTTCACAGTAAAAACATTGAATCCAGGACCTTCGGCGATGTTGCCACTGATATCGACCACCAGAGCCGTCTCTGCACCATTATCATACGCATCGAATAACCCCTTCACGAGATCGAGCCAGTGATAATTCTTGACGGATGGATCGACCGATTGCGGTGGGATGCGCACGGTGTCGCTAACCACAATGTGCAGGCCGCGCTCAAGCTGTTCCTTGCTGGCGACCGACCCGAACGGTACCGCGAAGGCTACGAATCGGTTTTCCGCCTCGCGCGGATCGCGGCTGAAGGTCGGCGACACACCCCGAGTGCAGATCATTTCTACGTAGGCAGACTTATGACGTGACAGAGATACGCAGTTGGCGAGGATAATCTCGATTTCCGCCCGACTATAAGGAAGCGTCATGCGTAGTCGTTCCATACCACGGAAAAACCGATTTAGGTGTAGGTCAAGCCTAAAGAATCGGCCATCCCACACGTGCACCGTGTCGTAAGTTGCGTCGGAGTGCAGAAAACCCCAGTCCAGGACGGAGATTTTGGCTTCCGACATAGGTAGATACTGCCCGTCCATAAAAGCCACGCCATCTGGGTAACACCGATGATCCCGATGGCGCTGCTCGACGGTAGGTAGAGCCGATAGAGGCCCGGCAACGGCAAGTGTCATTCCTCATCCTCCATGCCTGCAGAACCGCGCGCCCGCACACCGGGTCAGCTCAGTGTGTCACATGCCTTAACAGCCTTGGCAGTGCGCCAGTTCGACTATTGATGCGGCCCCGCGGCAAATCCGCTTGATCGCATGGACTTAATTGCAGATTTGGTCGCGCGGAATGCGATCAAAGTCGCGAGTCGGGCGCAACACGAACTTCAAAAACTGACAGGAAGTGATGGAAACCGTTCAGCCGAATGAAGGCCTAGACCAACGCCCTGGGCTCGAACTTCACACGGTCCAAAGTGATCATACTTTTAAATTTGCGTATGTTTGGGTTCGTATAGAGCTTTGTCTTAACGAAGACGTCGAAAGCTTCCACGTCCTCAACGGCCAGTATGAGCACGAAATCGGCATCGCCCGTTACCATATAGCACTGCGTCACCTCCCGTGCCGCACGCATGGCTCGCTTGAAGTCATCGACTAGATCCAGTCGCTCGCGGTCGAGTTCCACTGTTACGACGACGGTGAGAGATTTGCCGAGCGCCTTCGGATCCACGAGGGAAATGTCAGCTATAATAACGCCGTCGGCGCGCAGCCTGTTAATGCGCCGCATGCACGAGGCTGCCGACGAACCGACACGGTCCGCGATCTCAGCAAATGACAGGCGGTTATTTTTCTGGAGCGCTGCGAGGATCCGTCGATCGAGATCGTCCATGATGTGCCTATTTCTTGCGTTGACGCGATCCCAATCGCGTAGCCATTGAGGTTATCGCATCAATGCGCCGATAACGGAATCGCAGCGTAGGTCAATTCGATCTCCACCATTTTATTTCCTGCCGGACGCTGGCATCCCCATTTCACAACCGGTAGAGTTTTTTGAGATTTGACCATGGACGCGATTTTTGGCAGCCGTCTTAACCCAGTTGCACATGATGGCAACGCTCCGAACCGATGCCGTGATTGTTACCGGAAAGGCGCTGGCGCATGAGATGGCCATTTATGCCCGGTCGATCACCGGGACCATGTGCACATGCCGATGTCGTTCCCGGCGAGGCTGTCAGCATCGCGCGCGATGCAGCGGCGGAAGGTCGCACTTCGCACAGCCTGAGCGAGTTCGCGATGCTGCGCAAGTGCTATTGGGAGCCAGCACCGTTGTGGGCGTGCCGCCAGCGGGTGGAGCATTCACATGGCCCGGGCCGAACATGGATATGTCTCCTGTCTTTGCTTCTGGTGCAGTGTGACAGAATAATCGACTTCAATGAGAACGAGATCATCCCGTCGCGGGTAGGGGCGGCGCGTAGATAGCATCCCGGTCCGGGCGTAGCGGTTTCGCCCGTAACAAGGTGACCGGCCCCGCCGATGTTCGTCAAAAAGACGCACAATCAAGCGGGGCGGCAGGGTGTGGAGCTGACGATCGGGTACTAAAGCAGGCTTGCTGACTGGCCAAACCGATTTGCCTTGAGCATTGCGCCTGCCGGAAGACACTCGGCTCCTAGCGCAGATAAGAACTGTGCAACAAACCTCATAGGTAAAATTACAGAATCTTCATACCGCGGATCACTCCACAATGTTACGGTCAGCCAGTATCCAGCAGAAAACGCTAATCTGATCTCGGGTCCAGTCGTAAGACGAGCCACTGGTCATTCAAGTCTCACTGAGGTGTTATGCCTGTCCAACCTGCAGACTATTCCATCGGGTCTTTAGAAAATAGGTCTAGCCTTACAGTGAAAGAGATTGCACATGCGGCTGCTAATCAACCTTGGAAGCCGTTTCTATGTCAACAGACGTTCGATGGCGAAGATGCGGCCGAAGTCGTTATCGAAAATAGGCGGTCTGCTGGTCATTCGAGCAACGGTGACGGTCGTTCTTGCGGCACATTCGGCGAGTTGCTGCAAGGCCAGTTGTCAAATGGTTCCGCGTCCTGCGGCGCCCATTTTCTGGTTACGATGCCCATCGCGCTCTTTGCGCGGGCCTATTTCATGCCAATTGCCGGCACACGATGTGTAACCGTTTACCCACCACATAAGGTCAAAGCACAGCGACTGGCTGAGGATCTCGTGCTTGCGCTTGGCGTATCGGGAGGAAACCTCGTTTTGGAATCTGAGCTCCCAGAAGGAAAAGGTCTGGCGAGTTCGTCTGCAGATCTCGTGGCGACCGCGCGGTCAATCGCCTCCTCATTCAAGCGAAGGGTTCGGACGTCGCTGATCGAGAAGCTGATGGCGAAGATCGAGCCATCCGATGGGGTCATGTATCCTGGCGTGGTCGCATATCAACAGCGATCCTGTAGACTTCTCTCCTTCCTCGGGCAGATGCCGCCCCTTGCCATCGTCGGTATCGATGAAGGAGGCATCCTCGAAACCGTCGCCTATGACCGGCAACGAGGTGAAATCTCCACTCGTCAAAGAGCGCAATATCAGGAATTGCTCGACCGCGCGCGAACGGCGATCCCGCAGGGCGACACGGCGTCGATAGGCAAAATCGCTACAGCCAGCGCCCTGCTGCATCAGGAGCGGGTTCCCAAAGAGTATCTAAATTCGATGCTGAAAGTGTCTGAGGAGGTCGGTGCGCTAGGCGTCATAGTCGCGCACAGCGGTACCGTGATCGGAATCTTGCTTGATCGAACGGCATGCGACTTCCCGCGGAAGCTACAGTCTGTGGTCGATCAGATAGCCCGGTTCAACAACTCGCCAAGAATATATCTGACAATGCATTAAGTACAATGAGCTATCCTTATGAATTACAAGCGCAAAAACCTTCCATTCCCCGATTATTCTGCTGCCTATGCACTACCACATATAATAATGTGCGGTACGAATCTATATCTTGCGCAATTCGCATTCATGAAGCTGCTTCCCGCTAAGTACATTATCGAACAAGCACTGAATCGGGGGACGTTGAAGCATGACGCAACTGTTTTGGAGACCTCGAGTGGCACCTTCGCGCTGGGTTTAGCCGTAGTTTGCCGCGAGCACGGATTTCGGCTCGAGGTTTTCACCGACCCCGTGATGGATAAGGCTCTCGAAAACAGATTGAGGTCCCTGGGCGCGGAAGTGGTCATAGTAACGGAGAAGGCGGAGCAGGGCGGATATCAAAGGAGCCGCCTCGACGCATTGTACGCCAGGATGGGGCAGCTGGGCCCCTCATGTTTCTGGCCTCAACAATACGAAACTGAAGACAATCCCGCTGCCTATAAGTCATTCGCCGATCAAATCGCTGGGATGCTTGGCGCCAACGTGACCTTGGTGGGTTCCGTCGGATCAGGCGGGTCAACTTGCGGAACAATAGAGCGCCTTCGTCAAGAATCGCCCCGCGCTCGCCTGATTGGGGTGGACACCTTCAATAGCGTCATCTTCGGTCAGCCGGATGGCGACCGGAAACTGCGCGGGTTGGGAAACAGCCTCGTGCCCAAGAATGTAAAGCATGAACTGTATGACGAGGTTCATTTTACATCGGCTTCGCTGGCATTTGCCGCAACACGTGAGCTCCACGAACGGCACGCCATTTTTGCCGGTCCGACATCCGGAGCGAGCTACATTGTGGGGCGCTGGCGCGCTCGATACTATCCAGACGAAACCGTGGTCGTCATATGCCCTGATGAAGGTCATCGCTACGTAGAAGCCGTCTACGATCACGAGTGGCTCCAGCAAAACGGGTACGTGTATGAAGGTGTCCTTCTGGACGCTCCAGCCACCGAAGAGCATCCTTCAGCCGCCCGCCCACCATGGAACCGGTATCATTGGGGGCGGAAAAGCCGGGAAGCTGTCTTGAGCGCGTTGGAGCAGTAAGATGACCGGCGGCAGCTTCCTTTTCGTTGAAAGCAACACGACCGGCACTGGCGAGCTACTGATAAAGCGGGCCAAGGCCCTAGGGTTCGAGCCCTATCTCGCGACACGCAATCGCGCGCGCTACCCCTTCCTTGAGAAGAGCGATGTGCAAGTGATCGAAGCTGAAACACGTGATCCAAAGGAAATCATCGAGATCGGCACCAAACTGACCGAACTGGCAGCAATATTTTCGTCGTCTGACTATTTCGTGGAATCGGCATCCAAGGTCGCCAGAGCGATCGGGCTCCCATCGGCAAACCCGGAAGCCATAGCGAGGTGCCGGAACAAATGGAAGCAAGTGACCGAGTTGGAGCGAAAATCAGTCTCTGTGCCTGAAACTCGTCTGGTCACGTCCGTCAAGGAGGTGAAGAAGGCGCTTGCCAAATCTGTCTTCCCGGTCGTCATCAAGCCGGTCTCCGGGAGCGGCAGTAGCGGAGTCCGTCTCTGCGAAGATACCGCAGCGGCCGTCCAGGCGTTTGAGGACGCGAAGGAGGTGCTGCTCGATCAAGTGGATTTGGGCAGTCCCGAGATACTCATCCAGCAATATATAGAAGGTCAGGAATACTCTGCAGAAATCGTCGTGTGTGACGGAACGCCGTATTGCCTCGGGATTGTCGCGAAGCACAAGGGACCGCCTCCCTGCTTCGTTGAAATCGGTCACGACTTGCCGGCTCCACTTCCAGAGCCGTCACTCGAGGAACTGGGATCTTTCTCGGCCGGCGCAGTATCGGCTTTAGGCTTGGACTTCGGACCGGCCCATGTGGAATTCGTCACCACCGAGTCTGGCCCTGTCATAATCGAGGTCAATCCCAGGCTGGCAGGGGGAATGATTCCGGTCATGCTCTCGCAGTCCTTGGGTACCTCGGTCCTTGATCTGGTGATAAGGCTCTATGCTGATGCCGGGTTTGCTCCGCCAGGGCCGAGAAAGAAGGCAGGAGCCATCCGTTTTCGACTTGCTGATAAGTCCGGAAAGCTCAAGCGGTTGAGCTTTTCTCGCAGTAAAGAGCCGGCGGTGGTCGAAGCGGGTCTGCTGAAATCTGAGGGAGAGGAAATACGCATCAAGGGCGACTTCAGAGACCGCGTGGCCTATGCGGTGGCCGTCGCTGATGAACCCGAAACCGCTACCGCGGCGGCTGAGCGAATGATCGATTCAATTGCCATTGAGATCGAGGCGGCCCCCGATGAGTCGGACAACACGCGCGGCGGCGAGCCAGGGGACGGCGGCTGGACCCTGCATCCTGAGGCGATGAAGCTGCTCGCGCCTCCCATCGAAATCTCGCGCGACGGTCGCCTCCTGCAGTTCCAAGCGACCGTGGATGAAGCACACCTGGTGATGCTCGCTGACCAGGGCTTGGTCAGCCGAGCTGTTGCCGCAGACCTGCTCACGCATATCTTGGATTTCCAGGGCGAGGAGTTCCAATCTCTGGATGGGCGTGATGCTCCACGTGGACTCTATTTGGCTTATGAGGCCGAGCTTGCCGCCAGAGCAGGCGCAGAGAGGGCCGGCTGGCTCCACCTGGCCCGGTCCCGTAACGACTTGAACGCCACCATTTCTCTCCTGTCTCTTCGGGAAGCCGTGTGTTCCGTTTCCCTGGAGATAGGAGTTGCAGAAGATGCCCTGCTTCAGCGCGCGGAAGAGGCATCGAGCCTTTTGGCTCCGCTTTATAGCCAATATCAAATTGCGCTTCCAGGGTCTCCGGGACACTACCTGCTCGGGGTCTTCTTCGCTCTCGGGCGCGAGCGCGAACGACTTCATCGTCTGCTTAAAGACATCAGGGCTTGTCCCATGGGAGCCGGTGCCGGTGGCGGAACCAGCATGCCTATAGATTGCTCACAGACGGCGAGCCTCCTGGGATTTGAACTGCCGTCCTTCAACTCTCTCGATGCAGTCGCAAGCCGCGACCTCTACCTTGATGGGCTTTCGATTTTTACCAGTGTCTCGATTTTGCTCAGTCGTGTAGCCCAGGATTTGCAGGTTTGGACGACGCGCGAGTTCGCTCTCATCGAGGTTCCTCGCAATCTTGCCGGGGGTTCTTCCATGCTGCCTCAAAAAAAGAACCCATATCTTCTCGAACACATCAAGGGCTCGGCAAGCACCGTCATGGGCGCATACGTGTCCGCGGCAACGGCATCCTGCAAATCGCCGTTCAGCAACTCGATTGAGTCGAGCAACTATGGCTGCTCACCCCTGCGACTTGCGGAAGAAGCTCTCATGCGGGCCGTAACGCTCACATCGCTCATCGTGAAGTTCATTTCATTCAACGCGACATCGATGCGGAAAAATCTGGAAGATGGGTTGGCCATGACGACCGTCGCCGCGGAACGAATGGCCTCGCGAGGCACCCCATTTCGGGAGGTTCATACACAAATCGGCGCGATCGCGGCGCGTGTGTCCCAGGAGAGCTGCGCTGCCAAACGCCGAAACCAGCTAGCCAGCGAATTGGGTGACGTACTGCCCGCGAGCCCCGAGGAGGGCAGGGACGCCTTACGGTTTGGCGGAGGTCCTGGCCAAACATCGACCGATGCTCAGCTTTCCATAGCAAAGACACAGTTTCGAGAAACCGAGCGTAAGCTCGCGGAAATACGCGAACGGTGGGCATGGGCCGAGATGCACCGCAAACGAAGGGTGAAAGAACTGATCAACGCCCACTAAGCCGCCACCGCGGTGGAGAAATTGATTATGTAGCTGCACATTGGCGCTTCGGATCCTGTGGCATGGCAGTTGGCCTAGAGGATTGCGGTCTTTGCGTGGACGCGGAAAGGTCGTGAGCGTTAAAATGCGCACCAGCGGCCCAGGCGACACGGCTTTTCCACTCCGGTGAAGCCTTTCACCTGAGGTCCGGGCCTTCGAGATCGCGTCGTCCATATCCTCGGTCGCCTCGTATAACTTTGCACACTGCCATAGCCGAGGAAGTTTCCCATCTTTTCCCGCGTCTGGTTACCCATCGGATTCGCCCGCTTCGTCTCCATCAGCCGCTCGGCGGGCGAAGCCGACGATCTGGTCAAGGCGATGGGCATGAGCGGCATCTGCGAGAGCCAAGTATCTCGGCTCTGCGAGCAGATTGACGGCAAGGTAAAGGCTCTTCTAGAGGCGCCCCATTGAGGGTGTCCGTCATCGGTGTTGCCGCCGGAAAGGGATTGGTTCCCAGAACTTGACCCTACCGGAAAGCGCCGATGACAGCGCGCTGCCCAGTTACGCCACCTCTTTAGACATCATCTCCTGGAGCCATGCACGCAGTCTTGACCCTGTCGGACAGACTTTGGCTAGGAGCGCCTCCCGCTTTTTTGCGGCCGCCCTTGATAGCGTAGCTCGCCGCCTCCACAGGCCGATTCATGCTAATATCCGTCTGCAGACGGTGACCGAGGTCGACGATTTCAAACCGCAGGGCCTTCTGAAACCCACGTTGCAGCAGCCGACGTAATATGGAGCAAATCTCCCTCGCGAATCTACCATCTTTCTAATGTTCGCGCGACGACGGCTTCTTCGAACCTCGGTCGGCCGGATGAGGATGCGACGTTCGTTCGCATGAGTGAAAACCAAACAGCGAAAGGAAGACTTCTATGGCTGGAAAGCCTGAAAATCCTGGCCGGCCCGATCATCCGTCCGGTCCTCCAGACCATCTGCCAAATCCTCCGGATCACGCGCCGGGTCGGCCGGGACACACTCCTGGGCCGAAAGACCCTCCGCACGTTCCGCCGAGGCCGGTTGGCGCTGCATGATTCCCTATGTCGATCTGAAATCCCCGGAAGTGCCGAAATGGGAAGAAAACCCAGTCAATCGCAATCGTATGCGGGCCGAATTGGATCATCTTTCCCATTTCGCCGGGAGCACACTTCTCGTCGATGAAATAGCGTTGGCGGACGGTGTCCTCCACGTTGAGTTTCGATGGCCTCTGCCGGACGGGCGCCTGATCGATCTTGAAGCCATATATCCCGACTCGTTCCCGCGGCTCCGCCCCCATGTGATGCTCCGGTGCGATCCGGAGCAATATCCATCGCGTCACTGCGCCCCAGACGGCAGTCTATGTCTGCTCGGCCGGGACAGCGGCTTGTGGCAGAGCAGGATGACGTTGGCAGACATCCTTTATTCCAATCTGGCCAAAGCGCTCGACGCTTCGAAGGATGAGGACCCGCAGGGTGAGCCGGCGGAGGTCTGGTGGAATGAAACCGCCGATCGCAGCAGCGGCAACTATGTGCTGGTCGACAGTTCCTGGAATCTTTCGGGGTTCGACCAAGGTAAAGTTGAGATCGAATTCGTGGTGGACTGGGGGAAAGACCGTCCAGCGATCCAGGCCGCCGTCTCGAAGGTGTGGAGCGATACCGGAGAACTGCTTGCCGATCGCAGCTTTCCTCTCCCAATCACTCTTGGGCGAAGACGGGATACGGCGGTATTTCCATGGAAGCGGGACGATCATCTTCCCATGCCGGTGCACCAGGAGCTGCCGAGCCTGTTAAAGCGACTCGGTCACGGCTCGCGCTATGCGAAAACCTCTGGTGGCGATATTCGGATCTCCGCCACGCTCAAGAGATCGGAATTGCAATTCCAGACATACGGTGACGCGTGGGTTTTCGTTTTGCACTACAGCAAGAACATTCCTCGCATCACCAGGAACGGTGCGCAGAAGACCAAAGAGGTTGGGTTCGTTGTCCCTACCTACAGGGCCGGGATCGGGGACATTGGCAGCCGAGTACCCTCCGTCGGAGCGCTGCGTGACAAGACGATAGCCATCGTGGGACTGGGAGCCCTGGGCTCGCCGCTGGCTGCCGAGTTGGCCAAGAACGGCTGTCGAAAATTGATCGTGTTGGATTGTGACTATGTCGAGCCGGGGAACTCCATCCGCTGGGCTGCAGGTGCTTCAGCTTGGGGCAGGCAAAAAACAGAGTTCATCAAGGAACATACCGAGCTTGAATACCCCTGGACCACGGTGGAACCGATATCTCACAGGATCGGCAGCGCCTCGTCAGGGACGGATGGCGCGGGAGATCACCAACTGCTTATCGGCTTGATGGACGAAGCCGATCTGGTGATCGATGCTGCTGCCTCGACCGGAGTTTCCTTTTTCCTGGCCGATTGCTGCCGCGCGCTCCATGTTCCAATGATCTGCGTCTATGCCTCGACGACGCTGAAAGGAGGGATTGTTGCCTTCCATCACCCGGAATCCGGCTGCCCGGTCTGCAAAGAGATTGCCTACGCCGCCGGCACGATTGATAGACCTCCCGGCATGGGCGACTCTCAGGGGCTGATCCAGCCGCCGGGCTGCTCCGAGCCAACCTTCACAGGTGCGTCGTTTGATCTCCAGGAACTGACGCTCGAAGCCGTTCGGATGGCTGTCGACGTGCTTTCCCGTCCGCAGGACTTCGAGGTGTCGCTCGTCCATACCCTCGCTCTGCACGATGGTTTGAAGCGAATACCGCCAGCTTGGAACGTGGACGAATTGCAGCCCAGTCCGGCGTGCGGATGCCTCACGTAGTCTGGCTTCCTCGCTCCGTGGTCGACGTCATGAAGTCTGATGCCGACCACTGGTATGACAAGGAAACGGGTGGAACCTTCATGGGCTACTGGGCCGAAACCCGTGTAGCCGTGATCACGAGAATGATCCCGGCCGGCCCCAACGCGAAGCGCACTCGCTGCAGCTTTCTCCCCGATCAAGACTGGCAACAGGCCGAGATCGCTAAGCACTATCATCGATCAGGTCGGCTCGACACCTACCTCGGCGACTGGCATACGCACCCGGACACATTTTCCACCAGATTGAGCGGAACAGATCGAGCCTGTCTCAGGAATGTCATCGGAACGCCGTCTGCGCGGGCTTCTACCCCGATTATGATGCTGATGTGCGGCAAATCAGCCAGATGGATGCTACACGCCTGGGTTTGCGGAATGGGGCCACGTTTCTACTTGTTCGAAGGCCTATGCGAGTGGAAGGCCGAAGTCGCGGTATATGGCTAAAACGACAATTAGCGCGGCAACAGAGTGCGAGCTCCAACGATTGTCATCTCCCCCGGTGCTGGGGCTGCCGGGGCCGATGCCGCCCATGTCTGAGCCGATCGAGTTCTTGACGGATGACGCCATAGCAGTACCCCTTCTCGCCACCTTTCGACGCACGATGCTCCGCATCGATCGATCCGGTCAGGCTGGCCGCGACTAGCCCGTCCTTAACGAGTTCGGGCAAGGTCTTCTTCATTTGGCCCCTCCATCGGAGCGCCTTATCCGACATGTTGCAATTTACAAGGACCCTCTCTTGCGGTCTGCAGGGCGGAGAACTTGCGACAACGGCATTAACTTTCGTGTCAGCCGGTTAACGTGCCGAACGGTGATTTAACCGGCACTTATCCCAATATTACTATTTCCCTTGCGGCGATATGATACTGATCTGCCGATCGACGCCAATCTGCTGACCAACGCTGGGCTGCTGACCCATAGGCAGAGTTGCAGCTCCAGACCGGCGCCTTTGAACAGCCGCGTCCACTGAATACATCCAGCGCAAATGGCCTCGCAGGAGAGACGATGGAACGCGCACATGTGATCGCGGCCCCTCAAGCCGAAAAGTTGCCACTCAGAATGTCCGATCGGCTTTCCTCGGCTCCGTCAACGCGTGTCCCGAAGGCGACAAGGGAGGCGGCGGCCCTTGAGTTCGGCCGATTTGTCGATCAGACGGATGGGATTGTTCAATCCGAGCAACTGTTCAGCCTGCTGGCTGACTTTGCCTTGAATTTCGATTGGCACTGGATCTCTTACGGCACTCTTTCATACGAGCAAGAATCGGCAATGCCGGCCGGCCAGAGTCCGCTGGCCATGATGAATTTCCCCGATAGATGTCGGAAGCGCTATTGCGTATTTCAGGCGATCGTGAGCACGGATTTCACGAGATCATGAGCAACGATTTCAGACGATCGTGAGCACCTTTTCGGAGGTGCGGGACGCTTCGGCCGACAACTCAGCTACAGGGTGCCTCGTTCAAACGAGGAAGCCTGATGCCAACCCAGAGATTGTCGATGCGCCGGATCAGAGAAGTTTT
>NZ_JAVIJF010000036.1:0-41618 GCF_033977145.1 Mesorhizobium montanum
GCTGACTTCACGCCTGGCTGAAGCCGAACCGCCCACCGGCCGGCCGCTCCACCTCGACACCCTCGTCGCCGACCGCCAGGCCTTGATGGACCGCCTCAGGCCGCTTATCGGCTCCGGTCCATGAAGCGACTCGGATCTGCAGCGGCGGCACGACGATGAAGATCAGCATGCCCCACAGGAAGACGATGGCCACGGCTACCGCGGCAATCGCACCGGGCTTGGTAAAGACGACAAACAGCAGGGCCATGGCGAGGAGCGTGGCGATCACACGTCGGCATCAGCTTCCAGTCTGCCGCCGATGATGTTGCCGATGGTCATGCCGGCGCCGAACAAGAGCAGCACCCAGGTCACGGTCGCCGTCGACAGGCCGGAAACGTCGATCCGATACGGCTTGATGTAGGTGAAGACGGCGAAGAGGCTGGCCGAGGCCAGCGAGGCGATCGCGCTGACGAAATGTTGGCGAGAACTTCGGCGGTTTTTTTCGCCACTAGCCGTTGGCCACGGCCTCACAGGCCTGCGCCCGCGAGCGCCAATGGCCGGCACGCGGCTGAGCGATCTCATACGCATCGCATGTCTGCGCCACATGCTGGCCTCTGATGCCATACTGCCTTGCGATTTCGGTCATCGGTTTCGACCAGACCAGATCGTGAGCTCGGCCCGCGTCATTCTCAGCACGTATCTTCCTTCTCGTATCAATCGCCAGCAACGTGAGCCAGCCTCTCGGCAATTTAGACGCGCTTGGCCTTACCTCCGCCTAAATGAAGATTTCGTGGATGCGCTCGGGCCGCGCCATTCATCCAAACGGAACGACACGACGTAGAGGAATATCCGCCCTAATTTTTCTTACCCCAGGTAGCCGGGAAAGGACTTCCCGGTGGATCTCTTCGTAGCCCCGGATGTCTTTTACGCAGACGTATAGAAGGTAATCCGTCTTGCCGCTCACCGCATAGCATTCTTCGATTTCAGGGTGCTTTCGAAGAGAATTTTCGAAGCGCTCGACCGTGTGTGAGCTAACGGCCTCCAACTCGATCCGGACCGGGATTTTGCTACCGGTTGTCAAATTTCTCTCTCCGGTTTTTCCAACTTAAACACCTCATGGAGCCAGCCGCGGTTTCAGCGGGATCGAGCCGCGGGGAGAAAACCGCTGTGCGGGGTTGACCCACGCTTTCTATTCGAACCCAAACTGCCGACGACAGTATGTCTCCCTTTGAAGTTGCGCGAAGACCTCTCGTATAGCCAGGCCTACACCTGGCTTGCAAGTCGCCCGACGATCGCCCGCGCAAACATGTCGTACCTGGCATAGTCACGATCCGATGAATTCACGTCGAATGACGACGTTGTCGCCGGGGGAGGGCGAATATCCTCTTTGGCCATCGGGGCAGTACGGTGCCACAGATGACGGCCCGGATTGCGGCATGGGGGCGCGATTTCATCCCGCGCCTGGCTGCAACCTCGTCGGATCATGAATACGATCGCTTTATTGAGAAGGAGGGGCCAAAAGCGTAGCGATGGATGACCAGCCAGGGGCAACTCCAAGAAAGTTGAGCAAGGTTTTCCGTCCGCGGCGTTCCGCCGAAGGCGTGACGTGGTCATGAAATAACCTTCTGACCACCTCGACATCAGCGTACCGCGGTTGAAGTAGATAGCGAGCCGATCGCCGGCGTCGCCAGAGGCGACCAGCGGTCCCGTCCGATCCGAGCGGCTCGCAGCGTCGGGGACAAAGGCCTTGGCACAGATTGCCAAATGTTTGGTTTGGCCAGCAATGTTGCCGCGTGTCTTGGTTTTGCCATTGGCCCGGCTTCGGGGCGGTCGCGCTTCGCCAATCCTGTCGACGTCGGCAAGCCATCGGCCATACTTCGCAGCCCCACTGGCGTCATCAGATTGCCCGCGATTGCCACCACGCCGCAGCGGCCCGGGGAGGGGGCCTTGTTGCAGTAAGCGGGCTTCGTCGTGCCGCGCTCCTCCTTCAATCGCCACCTTGTCATCGCACCGAACTCGATGCTGCCAGAGGTAAAATCGTGCGGCTCTGACATGGATCAGGGCAAACAGGCCGCGACTGCGTAATTGATGCGACGCGGATTGGCGTCCGCCGGAATTTCCAGATCGGGACTTGCGATGAAATTTGGCACAGAGATCGTCCTTCTAGGCCTTTTTGCTTTTGGCGCCCTCGTAGCCGCCGGCTTCGGGGTGGATGAACCATTTCGCCAGCACATGTGGGTTTTGTTCTTCGCCGTGGCTGGCTTCAACGCGATGCTGATGCGCAACACCGAGTTCAAGCCCGCGGCGCCGATCGACCCTTCCGCCTACATGGATGGACCGATCCGCTACGGGGCCATCGCAACGGTGTTCTGGGGTGTCATCGGCATGCTGGTCGGCGTGGTCATTGCGCTCCAGCTTGCATTCCCTCACCTCAGTATCGAGCCCTGGTTCAATTTCGGCCGGTTGCGGCCGCTTCATACCTCCGGCGTCATCTTCGCCTTCGGCGGCAACGCGCTGCTTTGCACGTCGTTGTATGTGGTCCAGCGTACGTGCCGCGCGCGCCTCTTCGGCGGCAACCTCGCCTGGTTCGTCTTCTGGGGTTACCAGCTCTTCATCGTCATGGCCGCGACCGGCTATCTGCTGGGCATCACCGAAGGCCGCGAATACGCCGAGCCTGAGTGGTACGTCGACATCTGGCTGACAATCGTGTGGGTCGCATATCTGGTCCTTTTCCTTGGCACCATCCTGAAGCGGAAGGAACCGCATATCTACGTCGCCAACTGGTTCTACCTCTCCTTCATCATCACCATTGCGATGCTGCACGTGGTCAACAACCTGTCGATGCCGGCTTCTTTCCTGGGGTCCAAGAGCTACTCCGCCTTCTCGGGCGTTCAGGATGCGCTGACGCAGTGGTGGTACGGGCACAATGCCGTCGGCTTCTTCCTGACGGCCGGCTTCCTCGGCATGATGTATTACTTCGTGCCGAAGCAGGCGAACCGCCCGGTCTATTCATACCGTCTATCCATCATCCACTTCTGGGCGCTGATCTTCCTCTATATCTGGGCCGGGCCGCATCACCTCCACTACACCGCCCTGCCAGACTGGGCGCAGACGTTGGGCATGGTGTTCTCGATCATGCTTTGGATGCCGTCCTGGGGCGGCATGATCAACGGCCTCATGACCCTTTCCGGTGCCTGGGACAAGCTGCGCACCGATCCCATCATCCGCATGATGGTCGCGGCTGTCGCCTTCTACGGCATGTCGACCTTTGAAGGCCCGATGATGTCGATCAAGACTGTCAACTCGCTCTCGCACTACACGGACTGGACCATCGGCCACGTGCACTCCGGCGCGCTTGGCTGGGTGGGCATGATCTCGTTCGGCGCGATCTACTACATGGTGCCGAAACTCTGGAATCGAGAGCGTCTCTACTCGCTGCGCCTCGTCACCTGGCACTTCTGGCTGGCGACCCTCGGCATCGTGGTCTACGCGGCCGTGATGTGGGTTTCCGGCATCATGCAGGGCCTGATGTGGCGCGAGTACGACGAGCAGGGGTTCCTCGTCTACACCTTCGCAGAAACGGTCGCCGCCATGCATCCCTACTACGTCATGCGCGCCGCAGGGGGCGCCATGTACCTCTCCGGTGCACTGATCATGGCTTGGAACATCACAATGACCATTCGTGGCTACCAACGTGAAGAGGATCCGATGCCGGGCTCTGTCTCCGCCCTCCAGCCTGCGCGATCAGGAGCCAGAAAATGGGCTTGATGGACAAGCACGCGCTGATCGAGAAGAACGCCACGCTGCTTCTCGTCGGATCCCTGCTGGTCGTGACCGTCGGCGGCATCGTCGAGATCGCGCCGCTGTTCTACCTCGACAACACGATCGAGAAGGTGGAGGGCATGCGCCCCTACACCCCGCTCGAGCTCGCCGGCCGCAACATCTATGTGCGCGAGGGATGCTACCTCTGCCACAGCCAGATGATCAGGCCGTTCCGCGACGAAGTGGAGCGCTACGGCCATTACAGCCTGGCGGCCGAGTCGATGTACGACCATCCGTTCCAGTGGGGATCCAAGCGCACCGGGCCGGACCTAGCACGCGTCGGCGACCGCTACTCCAACAGCTGGCACGTTCAGCACCTCACCGATCCGCGTTCCGTGGTGCCGGAATCCATCATGCCGAGCTATGGCTTCCTGAAGGATACACCGATCGAGGTGAAGGACTTCTCCATGCACCTCGTCGCCAACCGGCGCGTCGGTGTCCCCTACACCCACGACCTAGTCGTGCAAGCCAACGCCGACCTGATGGCGCAGGCCGATCCCAACGCCGACACGTCCGGACTGGAAAGCCGCTATCCGAAAGCCAAGGTCGGCGACTTCGACGGCAATCCGCAACAGGTCACCGAGATGGACGCCCTGGTCGCCTATCTGCAGATGCTCGGCACGCTCGTCGACTTCAAGAACTACGACGAAGCCGTTGGCTACCGCTGAGGAGAACAAACCGATGGAATACAACCTGATGCGCGAGTTTGCCGACAGCTGTGGCCTGCTTGCCATGGTGCTCTTCTTTGCTGGATGCGTTGCCTTCGCGCTCAGACCGGGCGGTCGCAGTCAGGCTGATGAAGCCTCACACATTCCCTTCAAAGACGACTGATCATGAGCACGCAGTATATCGATGATATGTCGGGCATCTCAACCACCGGTCATGAGTGGGACGGCATCAGGGAACTCAACAACCCCCTGCCGCGGTGGTGGGTGGTCACCTTCTACGTCACCATCGCCTGGGCGATCGGCTACACCATCGCTTATCCGGCTTGGCCGATGCTGACCTTTGCAACAAAAGGTGCGCTCGGCTATTCAAGCCGCAATGACGTCAAGAACAAGATGGCTGCGGCCGAAGCCGCCAAGGCCAAATATGTCGCGGCCGTGGGATCGAAAACCGTCTCGGAGATCGCTGCCGACGACGCGCTGCGCGAGTTTGCCGTCTCGGCCGGCGGCGCGGCATTCAAGGTCAACTGCGTGCAATGCCACGGATCCGGCGCGCAAGGTTCGAAAGGATTTCCGAACCTTAACGATGACGATTGGCTGTGGGGAGGCAAGACGGAGCAGATCCAGCAAACGATCACGCACGGCATTCGTTTCACCGCGGATGGTGACACCCGCCAGTCGGAGATGCCTGCCTTCGTCGATGTGCTCAAGCCCGAACAGATCGCCCAGGTCAGCGCTTTCGTTGCCAGCCTCTCGGGGACCATCAAGGACAAGAGCCTGATTGAGCCCGGCGCCAAGGTCTTCGCGGAAAACTGCGCTGTCTGCCATGGTGAGAACGCAAAGGGCAATAGGGAATTCGGCGCACCCGATCTGACCGATGCGATCTGGCTCTATGGACCAGGCGAGACGGCGATAGCCGCCCAGGTGCGCACCCCGAAACAAGGCGTGATGCCAGCGTGGATCGAGCGCCTCGGCGAGATCAAGGTCAAGGAACTTGCAGTCTATGTCCATTCGCTTGGCGGCGGAGAGTAGGCGGCGGCCTATTCTCGGCCCTCCCCCCGCCAAGCGACGAGGCCCGGCGCGAGCCGGGCCTCGACCGCGTTGCGGCAGTCCGCGATTGAACTTCCTCAACGCGACGCTGCCCGCCATGCGGCAAGGGTCGCCCGACCATCGGCCAGAACCCGTGGCCGAGTGTCGGGCGCGAACATCGTCGCTGGTCACCGGAGCTTCTCGTGCTTGATAACAAGCAGATAAAATGGCTCGAAGCCGAAGCGGTCAACTCCGCCACGACACGCCAGCCGCTCTATGCCGCGCGCAAGAAGGTCTTCCCCAAGCGCGCCTCCGGCCGTTTCCGCCAGTTCAAATGGCTGGTCATGGCGATCACGCTCGGCATCTATTATCTCACGCCCTGGCTGCGCTGGGATCGTGGCGCCTTCGCCCCCGACCAGGCCGTTCTCATCGATCTGGCGAACCGTCGTTTCTACTTCTTCTTCATCGAGATCTGGCCGCAGGAATTCTACTACGTCGCCGGCCTGCTGGTCATGGCCGGCGTCGGCCTGTTCCTCCTTACATCGACGATCGGGCGGGCCTGGTGCGGCTATACCTGCCCGCAGACGGTCTGGGTCGACCTGTTCCTTGTCGTCGAGCGCGCCGTCGAAGGCGATCGCAATGCCCGCATGAAACTGGACGCCGCACCATGGACCGCACGCAAGCTGGTCCTGCGAGCATCGAAGCACGCGATCTGGCTGGTCATAGCGGTGGCCACCGGCGGCGCCTGGATCTTTTACTTCGCCGACGCGCCTAGGTTGCTCGGCGAAGTCGCCACCGGAACCACCGCGCCCGTCGCTTATGTCACCATCGGCGTTCTGACCGGAACCACCTATCTGTTCGGCGGGCTGATGCGCGAGCAGGTCTGCACCTACATGTGCCCGTGGCCGCGCATCCAGGCCGCCATGCTCGACGAAAATTCGTTGACTGTGACTTACAACGACTGGCGTGGCGAGCCGCGGTCACGCCATGCCAAGAAGGCATTGGCGGCCGGCCAGCCGGTCGGCGACTGCGTCGACTGCAAGGCCTGTGTGGCGGTCTGCCCGATGGGGGTCGACATTCGCGACGGCCAGCAGCTCGAATGCATCACCTGCGCGCTGTGCATAGACGCCTGCGACAACATCATGGACAAGCTCGGCCGCGAACGCGGGCTGATCTCCTACGCGACGCTTTCCGACTACAACACCAACATGGCCATAGCGACGGCAGGCGGCACCCGCCCCATCGATCCCACTCTCGTTCGGACCGCCGGCGGCGCTTTCTCCGACAAACTGACGCATTTCCACGTTCGCAAGATCTCTCGTCCGCGCACCTTTGTCTACATGGCCTTGTGGTCGCTGGTCGGCATCGGGCTGCTCTTTTCACTGATGACCCGCAACCGGCTCCAGGTGAACGTGCTTCACGACCGCAACCCGCAATTCGTGACGCTGTCCGATGGATCCATTCGCAACGGCTACACTGTGAAGCTGCTAAACATGACCCCTGAGCCGCGAACCATAGTCGTCACGATGCAGGGACTGGAGGGCGCGCAAATGAACCTCGTTGGCTCTGACCTGCCCGCAGGCCGTTCCTTCGCTATCCCCGTCGAACCCGACCGCCTCAAAACGTTGAAAATCTTCGTGCGCCAGCCCGCCAATCAGCTCCGGGGCCAGACACAGACCTTCACGTTTGTCGCAAACGACCAGGCCGGTTTGGAGTCGGACCGATACATCGCCACCTTCAACGCGCCGGAGACGACCAGGTGAGCACTAAAACAGAGCAACCTCGCGAATTCACCGGCCGGCACATGCTTCTCATCATCTCGGCCTTTTTCAGCGTGGTCGTCAGCGTCAATGCATTGATGGCGACGCTTGCCACTACAAGCTGGACCGGGCTCATCGTCGAAAACGCCTATGTGGCGAGCCAGCAATTCAACAAGAACGCGGATGAAGGCCGCGCTCAAGCGGCACTTGGCTGGAAGAGCCAGTTGACCATTGTCGGTGGCGAGGTTCGCTACAGCCTCGCGGATGCGGCTGGCAAGCCTGTCGCATTGCATGGCGTCAAGGTGCTCTTTCGTCATCCCGCCTACGAAGCCGAGGACTACTCCATCACTTTAGCCCTTGCCTCCGGTCAGGAATACGCGGCCCGGCATACGCCCCGCAATGGCGTCTGGATCGCTGAGGTGGACGCGGACGCAGGTCTTGCGAAGCCCTATCGGGAAGTCCGCCGAGTCATCGTTTCCAATGGGGCGTTGCAATGAGTTGCTGTGCACCTGGCGCCGAGATGGTTCCGGATCCAGGCAGGGTGACGCCGGACCTGCCCTCAAACCAGGAAATCAGGCTGGCAAGCCGCCGTCTTGGCGACGGCATCATTCAGTCGGACTTGTCGGTCCCGACGGTCCACTGCGGAGCCTGCATCCAGGCGATCGAGGCAGCACTCGCAAAACTCGACCGCGTCGAGGGCGCGCGCGTCAACCTATCGACGAAACGGGTGTCGGTGCAATGGCGCGAAGGTGAGGTGCCGCCGATCATGGCCACGCTCGAAGGACTGGGTCATCCGGCGCACCTCTTCGAAACCGACGGCGACGAGAAGGACGGGATGCTTTCGGGATTGGTCCGGGCAGTCGCGGTCGCAGGCTTCGCTGCGGGCAATATCATGCTGCTGTCAGTCTCTGTCTGGTCGGGCGCTGAAGGGCCGACCCGCGATCTGTTCCACTGGGTCTCGGCGCTGATCGCCATTCCCGCGCTTGCATTCGGCGGCGGCATCTTCTTCCGGTCGGCCTGGAATGCGCTGCGACATGGCCGCATGAACATGGACGTCCCGATCGCTGTCGGAGTTTCGCTCGGCTATGCGATGAGCCTCTACGAGACAGTCATTCATGGCGAGCACGCCTATTTCGACGCGTCGGTATCGCTGCTGTTCTTTCTGCTGATCGGCCGCACGCTCGACCACCTGCTGCGCGAACGGGCCCGAACCGCAGTCAAGGGCCTGTCCCGGCTGGCTGCCCGCGGTGCCATGGTTTTGCGCGATAACGGCGCACGCGACTATCTGCCGGTCGGCGAGATCGAACCGGGCATGCGTGTGTTGATCGCCGCTGGCGAACGGGTACCCGTCGACGGCAGGATCGTTCAAGGCGCGTCGGACATTGATTGCTCACTGGTCTCGGGCGAGAGCACGCCGCTAGACGCCGACGCGGGAGACCTGGTCCAGGCCGGCATGCTCAACCTGACCGGCCCGCTGACTGTCGAGGCGATCGCAGCCGCCAAGGATTCCTTCCTGGCGGAAACGGTCCGTCTGCTGGAGGCCGCCGAGGGCGGCCGCGCCCACTATCGCCGGATCGCAGACCGCGTTGCCGTGCTTTATGCGCCGGTGGTACACCTGACGGCGTTCGCGACGTTTCTTGGCTGGATGGCCGCCAGTGGAGACTGGCACAGGGCGATGACGATCGCCATCGCCGTCCTGATCATAACCTGCCCCTGCGCACTCGGCCTTGCCGTGCCTATCGTCCAGGTTGTCGCCGCGCGACGACTGTTCGATAACGGCATCATGGTCAAGGACGGGTCGGCCCTGGAACGCCTGGCGGCGATCGACACGGCGGTCTTCGACAAGACGGGCACTCTGACGCTGGGAAAACCCCGGCTCGTCAACAGGTCGTCTATCGATCCGGCCATGCTGGCCATCGCCGCCGCGATGGGCGCGCATTCCCGCCATCCGCTTTCGCAGGCGCTCGCCGGCCTCGCGAGCCCGGCCGGGCAGCCGACGTTCAATGAAGTGAGAGAGCATCCGGGTTTTGGCATCGAAGCGACTGCCGCGGGCGGCACCTGGCGCTTGGGCAGGCGGGGATGGGCCGGCAGCAAGGGTCGGATCGGTGCCGAAGGAAAAACCGGTGAGACGGTGCTTACTCGAAACGGAAGGCTCGTCGTATCCTTCGAATTCGAGGACGCCTTGCGGGCGGATGCGGACACGGCCATTGCGCAGTTGAAACATGCCGGACTTACAGTGGAAATGTTGTCCGGCGATACGGCCGCCGCATGCGCCGTAGTCGCCGACGCGCTAAAGCTCGACCGTTTTACCCCCGCTCTCGTGCCCTCGGGAAAGGTCCAGCGGATCAGGCAGCTGACCAATGATGGTCACCGGGTCTTGATGGTCGGCGATGGCCTGAACGACACGCCGGCGCTGGGCGCGGCGCATGTCTCGATCGCTCCGGCCACCGCCGCCGACATTAGCCGCAACGCTGCGGATTTCGTATTCCTTCGCGAGAGCCTATGGGCGGTACCCCTTGCCTTGGACGTCTCGCGGAGGGCGGGACGATTGGTCCGCCAGAACATCGCCATCGCGATCGTCTATAATGCGATTGCCGTGCCGATCGCTATTCTTGGACACGTCACTCCGCTGATCGCCGCCATCGCCATGTCCGCCTCGTCGCTGCTTGTCATTGGAAACGCGCTGCGCCTGCAAGGCTTTGCACCTACCACGACGGCTCCTTCGGCAACGCGCGCTGGCATCCGCGCATGGGTGCAGCCCTCATGACGACGCTCGTCTACCTATTACCAGCAGCGCTGTTCCTTGGCGCGCTTGGCCTATCCGGCTTTCTATGGGCGTTAAGGAGTGGTCAATACGAGGATCTCAACGGGGCCGCTGAGCGCATCCTCATCGACTGGGACGACAAGCTGGAACGCTGACCCGATCGCTGTGCCGGCAATTGTACGGATGGCGGTGGTCAGCCGGGTCGACTTGGTCGGGGCCAGACTACCAAGGCTCCCACAGCGAGCTCGCCAAGCGACGTTCAATTAGCCCCTACCGCTCGAAGGACTTGTCGCCCGTTTCTCCGTGCAGGCGGCTGACGTGACAAAATACCTCGCATGGCAGACGGGAGCGTCCGATGTTTGCCTAAAAATGCTGCCGAGCCGATGCGACGGGCGCGAAAAACGGATCAGCCAAGATTAAGTTTGCCGAACGTACGCCGGAGGGGCGCCCGTCATTCCAGGATGACGTGACCACATGGCCGACATTTTCTAGGGCCGTTGACCAGTCGAGCATAAACCCCGCCGCTGTCGGCTTTGCCGCGTCTGGCTGATCCAGATCAAGGTTATCTTCTGAGCGGCGTGGTTACGTCGACCAATCCTTCAAGGGAGAATGCATGTCTAACGGACAGTGTGGTCGTTACCTTCAGCGAACCGCCGTGGTGAGAATCCCCCTTGCTGGGTGGCAATCTGCCTGGCTCGGCCCCCGGTCCTATCGGCTGCGTTGCTGGCTACATCCTTCGTTGCGGATTTATGCGCATTCTTGTGTCCAGTGGCTTGAGGCAATGCGGCGCACACTGGCAGCCAGGGCAACCGGTCCACGGATTGCGGCTCAACGCAACCAGCACCTCACCCAGATAGCCGACGCGATGGCAGCGCGCTGATGGCCAGCTGCGACGACAGTTTCGACATCATCGTCGCCGGAGCCGGGCCGGTCGGACTTTCCTTCGCCGCATCGCTTGCAAAGAGCGATCTCAAAGTGGCGGTGGTCGAGCAGCAAGCCCTCGAAAGCCTGGCGAAGCCGCCTTTCGATGGTCGCGAGATCGCGCTGACCTTCGCCTCGATCAGCATCCTTCGCGAGCTCGGCGCCTGGGACGCCATCCCCGCTGGTCACAAGTCACCAGTGCAAGGCGCGCGCGTGCTCAACGGATCGAGCCCTTTCGCTCTGTGTTTCGATCCTCCAAGAGGATCTGCAGAACCACTCGGATTTCTGGTCCCAAATTGTCGGATCCGCGATGCCCTGTTCAAGATCATCCGCTCGCACCACCGTGTCCAGCTGCTATGCGGCCACTCGGTCGTTGGTGTAACCAACAGCCGCAAAGAGGCGGTCGTAAAGCTTTCCGACGGCAGGCGGTTGACCGCTCGGCTTTTCGTTGCAGCAGATTCGCGTCTGTCGCGCACGCGTGACCTGCTCGGCATCGCCGCCGACATCAATCGGCTTGGCAGCTCGATGGTGATTTGCCGGGTCAGGCACGAGCGCGCCCACCATCAGCTCGCAATCGAATGGTTCGATCACCATCAGACCATAGCGATCTTGCCGCTGATGGAAGGCGAGTCGTCATTGCTTCTCACATTGCGTGCAAACGAGGCCAATAGACTTCTTGCTTTAGACGACGATCTGTTCCTGATCGAATTGACGGACCGGTGTCGAGGGCGCCTCGGAAAAATGACCCTTGCAAGCAAACGCCATATCTATCCGTTGGTCACGACCTGGGCGCACAGCTTCTGGGCTCCAAGCGCCGCACTCGTCGGCGACGCTGCTGTCGGCATGCACCCGGTGACCGCCCATGGCTTCAACATCGGCCTCGGCGGCCAACAGCAACTCGCCCACGGAATACTGACGGCTATTCGCAATGGTCACGACATTGCCGACCCCGACATGTTGCGCAGATACGAGAGCCGCCTGCGCTTGAGGGCGGCACCTCTGTATCACGCTACCAATATACTGGTCGGGATCTACTCAAACGAGCACCGGGTGGCCCGATTTGCAAGACATGTTGGGCTTCGCTTGGGTCAATATCTTCCGTTCGTCCGGCACGGCATTGCGAACATGCTTGGGCGATGAAAAAGCTGCCAGTAGATTTTCGGGCTATTGCGGCGGATGGATTGCCAGGTGCGCTGCGAAATTCCCCCTGAGCAAGTTGCTGTCCCTGGCGCGCAATTCGGCAGGGACTTCCGGCTGGAGGTCCTTCGTCCCCGAGTTCCCGGGTGACATTTTCGTCGGCCCCGGGGTCGCGTTGGCTGAGGAAACGGAGCCTCCGCCGGATCTTGCCTCAGCCCGCATCGCCGTATGCTGGCACAAATGCTCCCGCCCGCAGGATGAGGCGAAGCGCCCCGGTCCATATCTCGCCACTGGCACTGCCCCCCCGGTGTCGGGCTGCCGTCTTTCTTCTTGTCGGAACGCCAGTCAGCCGGCGAACAATTCCCTGTAGCCTGTCGTCACCATCCAGTTCGCCCGATCGAGATGGCTGCGGGCCGCATTGCGGGCCCGTTCGGGTTCGCGTTCGGGATCGATGCCGAGGATCAGCTGCGCCATTTCCTCGTAACTGGCACTGTCGGCGGCGGCGTCCAGGAACCGCATATAGGTCGTAAAATGCTCTTTGTCGTAGGCCGTGAGGCTATCCGACCAGGGAACTTCGTCTTGCATTTCGATGTCCAAGTGCTTTGTGCGAGTTCGGCTTCCGGGTGCGTCTTCCACGATCCCAGATGTGTTTTGAGCGGCTCACTATAACGAATAGGAACGATCGTTCCTAGAACGATAGTTCCGGTTCTGGTCCGTATATCGCCATGGACCTCAAAGAGGTGATGGCGATCAACATGCGTCGCGTGCGCCATCATCAGGACCTGACGCAGGAGGACTTGGCGGCTCTCGCGCAGCTCAGCATGCGTTATGTGGGCTCAATCGAGCGCGGCCGCGTCTCCGCGAGCGTAAGTGTCCTGGGTCGGCTCGCAAAAGCTCTTAATGTTGATCCTTGCGAATTGATCAAGCCGCCCCGGTGATCAAGCAATCCATATTCCCCGTCGGCATGACTCGTTAATGCATGTCGCCCAGAAGTGTGCAGCGGTTCTGGGACAACGACATGCATCAAAATAAAGACCCAAAAGCGCGTCGCCTGAATCCGTTTCAGCGCGACGCGCTCTAGATGTGGAGCCTCAACAGGTTGTCCCCGGACAGGCCGAGTCTGCTGATTGGTGTTTGCGACTTTAGGCTGCCGTGCGGCCTGTGCCAATTGTAGCGATGAAGCCAGACAGGCAGCTCGGCGGCGCGATGGTCGGAAGTCGGATATGCGACGGCATAGGCCCATTCCCTGAGCGCCGTCTGGATGAAGCGCTCGGCCTTGCCGTTGGTCTTGGGCGTGTAGGGTTTGGTGCGGATGTGCTTGAGGCCAAGCTTGCGGCAAGCCTTGGCGAAGGCTTTCGACCTGTAGCAGGACCCGTTGTCGGTCATGACGCGCTCGATCACGATACCCAAGCTGGCGTAGTAGGCGACTGCCGCCTTCAGGAAGGCGATAGCGCTCTCCTTCCTCTCGTCCGGCAAGACCTGCGAGAAGGCGACGCGCGAGGCGTCGTCGATGCAGACATGAACGAACTCCCAGCCGACACCGCGGCTGTTGGACTGGCCGACGCGATCACCGGTGATGCGGTGGCCGACGCGCTCGAAGCGCCCGAGTTTCTTGATGTCGATGTGGATCATCTCGCCGGGCTTCTCGCGCTCGTAGCGGCGCACCGGCTGGGCCGGTTCGATATCCTTCAGCCGCGAAAGACCGGCCCGCTTGAGCACGCGGCTTACCGTCGCCGTCGACACCCCCGTCTGCCTGGCGATGTGCTGGCCCGTCAGCCGCCGGCGGCGCAGCGCCGCGATCTCGTCGGCAACCGTTGCCGGGGTCTGTGCCGGGCTGCTTTTCGGTCGCGACGAACGATCCGCCATACCGGCGCGTCCTTCGCATCGGAAACGCTCGACCCAGCGCGCCACGACCTTCGCCGTCACACCATAGATCCGCGCCGCAGCGGCTTTGGAAAGGCCGCCTTCAACAACGGCGAGCGCCATCTCCTCTCGACGCAACGGCGTCAAACGGGCATTCTTGTGGATGTTCATTCGGCCCTCCGGAAATCACTGAAGCTTCGACAACCTCAGCTTTCCCGGCCCGGGCCGAATGGACAACCTCCTGAAAGCTCACATCTAGATGGCGGCGTCCAACCCCTTGAACTGAGCGGCGGCTGCGCGCAGACGGCGCTCACCGGACGCTCGGGAAATCGAACCTGCTCGGCGATGCGCTCGGCCCGATGGCTGCGTCAGCCGTTTTCCGGCGTGACAGCAAAAGAGCTATCGTTGAGAGGTCGACAGCCAGGAATGATTGTGGCCGATTGTTTAATAGTCGCTTCGAAGTTCCGCAATCGTTAAACAATGTTGTAACGAAAGTTTCACAAAACTAGCTTTTATTGTTAGTTCTATTGTGTAAAGTGTTATAGATATGCTTCGATTTGGTTTCGGTGATGCTTTGGTGATCTGGGGGAAGATTGTAAGACATATTGGGTCGGCTACGTTATTGATCTCAGGTCGGCAACCGGATTCATAACTATGATAGGAGATGTGACCATAACCGCGAACTCTAACAATGCAACTCGCCAAGCATCCACCGCATCGGCGTTGCGGACTCTGGTATGTTCGAATGAAATCGCTTTCCTTATGGAAGCCCACGACGCCCTGTCGGCGTCGGTCGCGGAGGCCGCCGGCTTTCGAGGTCTGTGGGCCTCAGGACTGTCGATCTCGTCCTGCCTGGGCTATCGCGATGCGAACGAAGCGTCGTGGACTGAGATCGTCGATGCTGTGCACAGAATCGTCGAGGCCACGCAAATACCTGTTCTTGTCGACGGCGACAGCGGATTCGGGAATTTCAACAACGCGCGTCTGTTCGCCCGCAAGCTGCACCAACGCGGGGCGGCCGGTGTCTGCGTCGAGGATAAGAGCTTCCCAAAAAAGAACTCGTTTGTCGCAGACCGGCACTCACTCGCTGAGATCGGTGAGTTCTGCGGACGTCTGCAGGCTATTCGGGACCACGTGCCGGATCCGGAATTTGTTGTGGTCGCGCGGATCGAGGCACTCATCGCGGGGCATGGTCAGGATGAGGCGCTGACGCGGGCACATGCTTATGCTGACGCCGGTGCCGACGCGATCTTGATCCATTCGCGCAAACCAGATGCAGCGGAAATTCTCGCCTTTAGCCGCGCCTGGAGGAACCGTCTTCCGGTAGTGATCGTCCCGACCAAATATTACAGCGCGCCGGTCGCGCAATACAGAGCCGCACAAATCTCAACCGTGATTTGGGCGAACCATAATATGCGTGCTGCGATCTCGGCCATGCGCCAGGTTTGCGACCGCATCATCCGCGAAGAGAGCACCGCCGGGATCGAGCGCGACGTTGCGACGCTCGAAGACCTCTTTGATCTGCTGAAATATCAAGAGCTCTCCGCGGCCGAACAAAAATATCTGCCGCAAATAGCGAGCGGTGCCCGATAAACGGGCCTGACTTCCCAAATCAAGGCAAGGAGGCGCCGATGCTTGCTCGACGCACAAGCTCGTTCGGTTCATCTGGAACCGCCGCGGCGCGGGCCGCCGCAAGACAGGCAGCCCACAGCCGCCAAGAGGTGATCGACCTGACCGCTGGCGAGATCTGGAGCGAGCTCGCTCCGACCATTCGCGAAGGCGCGATCAATGCTATCAACAACGGCGTCAATCGTTACACCGATACGCTCGGCATGATGGAATTGCGCGAGGCGCTGGCGCGGAAGGTCTCCTTCGATACGGGCCAGACCTGGAGAGCCGACGAGATCGCGGCAACGACAGGCGCCAAGCAAGCGCTCTTCAATGCGACCATGGTGCTGCTGAATCCAGGCGATGAGGTGATTATCCCTTGTCCCTACTGGACGACGTTCTCGGCCCAGGTCGTAATTGCAGGTGCCAAGCCGGTTTTCGTCGATACGCGTTCCAACGCCTACGCCCTCGGATCCAGGACATCGCTGCGGCCTTGACCGAAAAGACCCGTGCGATCGTCGTCAATACGCCCGCCAACCCGTCGGGTGCGGTCTACGATTTTGATACGCTGACGGCGATCGCCCATCTGGCGATCAACCGCGACCTGTGGGTCATTTTCGATGAATGCTATGCCAACTTCGTCTACGGCCATCATGCCCATCACCCGATCGTCTCGGTTGTGCCCGAAGTCAGGTCTCGAACAATTATCGTCAACGGATTCAGCAAGTCGCTGGCCCTGACGGGCTGGCGGATCGGCTATCTGGCGGCTCCAAAGGAAGTTGTTGATGCCGTCAGGGCCTTGCAGTCCCATACCACCTCAAATCCCAATGTGATCGCCCAACATGCGGTGCTGGCTCACCTTGAGCGGGGAGACGGCCGCCATGAGAGCAAGCTGGGCTTGCAGCTGGCAAGTTCCAGACAGATCGGTCTCGGCATCCTCTTCTCATTGAGGCGGATCCCCGCGCCTCGGGCGCAGGGCGGCATTTATTTCTATCTAGATCTTTCCAAGTTGCGACCCGCATTCAAGAATGGTCAGGCGAGCGCCGATGACGTTGTGACCGCGCTCCTTGCCGACGCCGGCGTCGCAGCTGTATCGGGCACCGCCTTCGGCGACCCCCTCGGTCTCCGCCTGTCCTATGGAATTCCTCCCGAACAACTCCAAACCGGGCTAACCCGGCTGGTTGATGTCCTCAACAGCTGGAAATGACACCACGAAGAAAAGGGGATCGACATGCCTGTCGCCGCGCCCAAGAAAGCCGTCATTCTCGCCGCCGGAATGGGCTCACGTCTGCGCCCGCTGACCGATCTGCGGCCGAAGCCCCTGATCGAAGTCAACGGCACATCGATCCTGCACAATGCGCTGCGAAACCTCGCAGCAATCGGCGTGGAAGAGGTCATAGTCGTCGTCGGCTACCGCAAAGACGCTATTCAATACGCATGCGGCAACCGCTTCCACGGCATCGAGATCACGTATGTGGAGTCAACGGTTTTCGAGCGCACCGGCAGCGCCTATTCGCTTTGGCTAGCCCGCGATATGCTGCTTTCGGGGGATTGCTATCTTCTCGAAGGCGACGTCTTCTTTGAACAGGAAGCACTCCACTGTCTTAACATTGCCGATGCCGCCGACGTTGCCGCCGTTGTAACGTTCGACGCTACGATGCAAGGGTCGGCGGCGGTCATTTCGGCGAGCGGATTGATCTCGACTTTCCGCACAAAGCAGACCGCGGCAGATCTTGCCGAAAGCGGGCCCAAGCTCTTCAAGACAATGAATCTACTGCGTTTGGCCGCGTCTACCCTTAGAGGCCTCATCGTTCCCGCGCTCGACGAGGTCATCGGCTCAGGTGCTACTCAGGCTCACATAGAGGAACTTCTTGCCTATCTGGTGGAAAGGCGCGGGCTCCAACTAGCCGCGGCCCGTTGCGATGGCGTGAAGTGGTGCGAGATCGACAGTGCCGAGGATCTGCAAAGCGCGCACAGCATCTTTGCTGATGGTGCGAAGCCGATCCACCCCGCCCGGGCGTAGCGCCTGCGATAATCAGCCAGGGAGGTCCCGATGATCCGCCTGCTTGTCGATCCGGCAAATGCAATGACCGCCATGGGCCTCGCACTCTCCTCGATCGGCATCGATTTCTCGATCGCCGGATTTCCGGAGATCGGCGTGGCAATCGTTTTGTGGGCGCTCTTGGCTGATCATTTCGACGGTGTCGTCGCGCGGCGAATGCGAGGCAGCCGTTCGGCGCAAACGGGAGAGGTCGGCAAGAATTTGGACTCACTCGCCGATCTCGTCAGCGCTGGAATTTTTCCAGCCGTGACCCTGATCGTCGTCGGGCACGGATCGCCACTGTGCGTTGTTTCTGGAGCCGTTCTCGTCGTCGCCAGCGCCTTGCGGCTGAGTTTCTTCAACGTGGTCGGGTCTCCGACAGGGCGGTTCGTCGGAGTGCCGACCAGCTGGGTCATGCCGGTGACGGCGATTGTGTTCTTGCTTCGTCCCACTCTCCCCGAAAGTATTTTCGCGAAGCTGTTCGCATTCATCCTCATCCTGCTCGCCATTCTCCACGTCTCGCCGGTCCGTGTGCCTAAAACCGCGGGCTTCATGTATTTGGTCGTGACGGCGTTTTGCGTCGTTGCATCCGCGGCGCTCGCATTTCGGGGCGCGTCTTGAGGCCGGCGGGAAAGTGCCGCGAGCACGGCAGGCCGACGTACCCTTTGTGTCCGGGCGACCGTGCTCAGCCATTGCGGAAGGCCGGCGCAGGGCTGAACAATCGATAAGGCATGTCACATCGCGCTTTATCTCCTCATTCGTCCATCGCCAATGTTGCATCATGCAGCTTCGCGTTTGGCTCTGTCGTTCCCGAGGTCGCTCGCCGCTACGTTCGCAAACGACGACAGCCACGACTTCAAGCTTCTTGCCCCTTGTCGGCACCCACGAAAACCAGGAGCGCCTCATGAGCCGTCCGCGAACCAGCGCAATCGATCTTTCGACCGCGCTGCCGCCGTGCCCATCTTTTATGGGAGAGGCTTTGTCTCGATCCCTCGTCGAACTGGCCTCGCAATCGCAGCTCCACTGGCGGATCCGCAAAAATCGGCCCGGTGGAGAGGAACGGGATCGCGAGATCGGCTCCATATGGATAAAGCCGCGCGTCGGTGAGATCGTCCCCGCGGATCGCATCCTGGTGACCAACGGCACCCAAAACGCGCTCGTCGTCATAATGCGGCACTTGTGCAAACCGGGTGACGTCATTGTGGCCGAAAAGCTGGCTTATCTCCTGATACGTCCGATAGCCTTGTCGCTCGGCCTTATCGTAATCGGTGTCGAAATGGACGCGGAAGGGGTCGAGCCGGCCGCGCTCGAGGCTGTATGTCGGCAAGCCAGTCCCAAACTTCTCTACTGCACCCCGACGGTCCAGAATCCCACCACGGCAGTCATGTCAGCAAGTCGGCGAGCCGAAATTGTCCGCGTGGCACGGGCGCACAACGTTGCGATCATAGAAGACGATGTGCTCGGCCGTCTCCATCCGGAAGCACCACCATCACTGTACGCCCACGCCCCGGATACCACCTGGTACATCATGAGCGTTTCCAAGTGCTTCGCGATGGGCCTTAGATTGGCCTATCTGGCGATACCCGAGGGCCTCGCGGCGGCAGATGTCTTCAGGCCGCATCTAAGGTCGTCGTCGATGTTTGCCAACTCTTTGTCCTGCGAGCTCGTTGCGCACTGGGTCGAAGGGGGCAACGCTGGGCAAATCGTCGACACCGCGCGTGTCGAAGTCACGGCAAGGCAACAATTGGCCCTGCAGCATCTTGGCCGATTCGGCGCCAAAACCGTGCCGGGGGCTTTGCACTTGTGGATAGAACTGCCTCCCAATGCGAGCTGTGACGCAGTCGTCGAAGCCGCTCTGGCGGCTGGCGTCCAGATTAGATCTGCCAGGGTTTTCTCGGTGGACGATCAGCCACCTCCCAACGCGATCCGCGTGGCAATTACGGGTCCCCAGGATCACGCGCAGCTTCATGCCGGTTTGTCGATCGTTGCGGAAATCCTTTCCGCCCATCTCTCACACGACCCACCATGAAGACGTTAAACAGTGCATCCATCAAGACAAGGAATACGGGAAATGAGCACAACAGACCGTCGAATAATGACCACCGCGCCTGCGGATCTGTTTGCAGGAGCCGCTTACTATTTTGCGCGCTACCAAGCAGACTATCCGGCCGCGATGTTCGATTTCTTGACACAAAATTACCTTTCTGGCCGGGAGCCGGCCGTCTTGCTCGATCTTGGCTGTGGAACGGGCCAGATCAGTGTTCCGCTTGCTCGATTTGCCGATGAAGTCATCGCCGTGGACCCCGATCAAGGTATGATCGATGAGGCACGCCAATACGCCGCCAGGTCCGGCGCTCGCAACGTCTCCTTCGTGACCGGAAAATCCGAGGAGCTTGGCTTGGACATCGGCCCGTTTTCACTGGTCACGATAGCGGGCGCGTTCCATTGGATGGATCGGGAGCGGGTCGTGAAGTACCTTGAGAAGGTGGCGGCGCACGACTGTGCTATCGCTGTCATTTCCAGGCACCGTTCGAACTGTTCACCCGATGATTGGTGGTTGGAACAACTCGCCTATACCGAGGCTTTCTGGGGCGGTTTCTTTCCGGCGGGCAGCGAAGGTATCCGACCTGCCTTGAAGGTCGCGAATGATGTCATCCTTGCCCGTTCCGCCTTCAGCGACATTCAGGACAAAAGCTTTCCTTACGAACATCATTGGGATCTGGATTCGCTCGTCGGCTATATCTTGTCCACATCCAAGGCTTGCCCCGGGGTGCTCGGCGACCGACGGCCGGTATTCGAGGATGGCTTGCGGTCCCGACTCTCGGCGATGTCGCCCACCGGGACGTTCATCGAGCGCGGCGTCGCTTCTTTGCTCTTGGCAGCGCGGCCATAACGAGCAGTGTCTCGCCCGTATGGGGCGCGGATCATCTCAGCCTCGTTCAGCATGTCGCGCCGCGGCTTGGCGCGACATGCTGAACGGCTGACATTATGCACAAACCGCTTCCAGTTTATATGGTGGCTGCTTCAAACGACCATGGAACTCACGAGCACCATAGCTCAACATATGGTTCGCATGATCATAAACGAGCCGAACGCCCTTATCGACGAAGGACCCCACGTCGCTGTGGTTGACGAGCGTGCCGCAGATCTTGCCTGCGTCCACTATCGTTTTAATCGCACGATCGACGACTTCGGCAACGGCTTGCGGCTTGTTGCCTTGCTGCCATTCGTAGGTGATGGGCTGAGCGCCGATCGTGAGGGCCAGGTCCCCAGGGGCAACCAGATAGGCGTCGACGCCTTCGACGGCCATGATTTGCGGCAAGTTGTTGACTGCCTCGATGGTCTCGATCATCAGGATAAGCAACCGGTCCTGGTGATCGAATGGCGCGGAGAACCTGAACCGGTCCACAATGCTCTGCGCTACTTTCGCGTCCGACACCAGCGGGATCATCAGACCATCGACGCCGCATTCGAGATACTTGGTCACCATCCATGGCGAGGGATCTTCCGGCCGCAGGATCGAAACGATTCCCGACAGACTCGAAGCGCGCGCCATCTCTTCCACCCGTTCCGGACCGGCCGAACCGTGTTCACAGTCGATGAGGACGGCATCGAACCCGCATTCAGCCAATTTTTCCACTAGGCTGGGCGAGGGATGACTGGAGTGTACCAGGGTGCCGATGCCCCCGGAGCGGAGTTTTTCTTTTAGCGCGCGAGAGGCCGACAAGTCACGCTTTAGGAATGATGCCATTTGATAACACCTTTGATTGAGGAGGGGTTGGGGTCAGGGTCGGTCAATGCAACGGCAGCAGATCGGAGACGTCACGTCCCATCTGCTCCAGTGCCTCCTTGGGTGCGACTTTCAGCAAAACCACCGACGCCAAGTGGTTCTTTATCACGGTGGTGATCTTGACTGAGTTCTCGCCCGGGAACGCTTCCCATGGTCCCATCACCGACAACGCCGGGATCAGCGCCTGGAGGTTGGGACGCGATCCATAATATTCCCGGAGCGCTTCGGTGCCGAGCGCGAGATCGTTGGCCGGGAGATAAGCCGTGCGCGTCGCCACGATTGTCTGCCCCGCGACACCTGAAGCGAACTTCATGAACTCCCATGCCTTTTGTCGCTGCTCCGGATCCTTGGAGAACATGATGCTGATGGGCCCGGCGGCGGGCAGGTGACCGGCTTCATTGGCAACCGGGAACGGCCGCATCGCAATTTGAAACTGTCCTTCGGCGCGTTTGGCGATAGCCGCGTAACTGCTGCTTGAAGTGCACAGGATGCCGATCTGACCCGCGGAAAATGCCTGTCGCGCCTGATCGCGTGACATGTCCGCTCGCGCTTGTCCGCATGCGCCGAAATCCCGCAAAATTCCAAGAGCGGCGAGCCCTTCCGGCCCGACAAATCCGACGTTGCGTTCGTCATCGGCCAAGATGCGGCCGCCAAACCCATTCAAGAGGCTATGGAACGTCCAGTTGCCTCCGTTATCGTACTCCATAAACGCGCCCACGACCTGGCCTTTGCCCATGGCATCGAGTTTGCGGCCCAGCGCCGTGATTGCTTCCCAGGAGTCCGGCGGCTCGCTGACGCCAATTCGCTTCAAGAGGTCGAGGTTATAGAGGATCACCGGCATCGAGACCGCAAAGCCAAGGCCATGCATGCTTGCTCCAAAGCGGCCGATTCGTGTCACGGCCGGTGAGAAACTTTGTCCCCAACCGGCTTCGTTGCGCTGGTAATCATCCAGGCTTTGCGCAAGCTTTCTGTCGGCGAATACACGAAGACAGTTCGGGCTGATGAACAGGACGTCCGGCAGTTCCCCAACCATTGCCGAGCGCAGCACGGTGGTGATGGCGGTCTCATCCTCTCGAATCGAGGTGTCTATGTTCAACGCAACGTTATGTCCCGCCTGATAGGCAGCTCCCAGCGCGGAATACATGTCGGCGAATATGGAGGGGAGCGCGACTACGCGCAGCGCATCCGGGGGCGCCGCGCGCGCGACAGACCCCGTGGTAAGGAAGATGGATGATGAACCGGCGAGAAAATGGCGCCGCGTGATTTCGAACATTGGTTGATCCTCATTGTATTTGTGAGCTGCGTTCATTTCACCGACCCACCAGTCATTCCCTCCACGAACCACTTCTGCGCGGCCAGGAATGCGATGAGCAAAGGGGCGACGACCAGTGTCGATGCGGCCATCAATGGGCCGTAGTCATTCCCGGCCTCTTCGTTCTTGAAAGCCATGATCCCGAGCGGCGCAGGCATCAGGTTGCCGTCGCGCACCGCAATCAGCGGCCAGAAAAGATCGTTCCAGTGGGCGACAACCGAGAAGATGGAAAACGCGATGACGGCAGGCAGCGCCATCGGCACCATGATTTTCCACACGATGGCAAGTTCGCACAGGCCATCAAGCCGAGCCGCGTGGACAATGTCGTTCGGGATCGTCTTGAAGAATTGGCGGAAGAGAAAAATACCGAACGGTGAGACGACGTATGGAATAACCAGGGCCAAGTACGTGTTCAGGATGTCGAGCTTGTAGCAGAGGATGAACAAGGGAAGGGACAGCACCTGGTGCGGCAGAAGCAGCCCGACGAGAACCATGGCGAAAATGAAATCGCGACCCCAGAACTTGAGCTTGGCCAGAGCGTAAGCCGCCGGCGCGCACACGAGAATTTGTGCTGCCAGGATCAGAGCGCAGACAAGGAGGCCGTTGCCCATGTACCGCGGCAGAGGCACCGAAGTGATCGCTTTGGCGTAATTGTCGACACCATAAAATTGTGCCGGAAGGACCGAGAAGGTCGCCCGAAAAATCTCACCAGGCGATTTGAGCGACAGACTGACCATCCAAACGAAGGGTACGAGAATGAATGCGGACGTGAGGACCAGCACGCCATGGCGCAGGATGGCTGCCGCAGGAGAAAGGCGGATCGCGCTCATTGATAGTGTACCCGTTTGTCCATGCTACGCGCCTGGAGCAGGGTCAGCGCCACGACGATTGCGAGAAAGACGATGGTGACCGCGGCGCCATAGCCCGCGCGCAAATATTCAAAACTTTCCCGGTAGATCGTGAAAAGCAGCATTTCCGAGGAGTGGCCCGGGCCGCCTTGGGTCAGGATCTGGATCGTGTCGAAGGTTTCGAAAGCTCTAAGCGCCACAACGATGACGACGAACATGGACACCGGTCCAAGCATTGGAATGGTGACGGTTCGCAGGCGATCGAGCCAGTGATCGGCCCCGTCAACATCAGCGGCGTCGTATAAATCGAGTGGGATCGACTTCAGCCCCGCCATGAAGAGCACCATGGCGTAACCGAGATTCTGCCAGATGCCGATAACGGCGAGAACAGGCAGGGCCGTCGTTTCGTCGCGCAGCCAGTTGGCGACAGGTAAACCGAGGGCCGCGAAGCTGTGGTTGACCAGGCCGATGGTGGGATGGAGCAAGGCCTCCCACGAGATCGCCATTGCAGTTGCCGTGGCCATGAAGGGCAAGAAATGAACTGCTCGATAAAGAGCGCGGCACGAATGGCTGCTCTCTATGAGCAGCGCGATCAAAAGTCCCGCAAGGACGGTTCCCGGAACAACCATCACTACATAGACGACAGTATTGATCAGCGACGCTCGAAAACCCTCGTCAAAGATGACTTCGCGGAAGTTTGCCAGGCCGACGAAGGAAAGCGAGCTGGCGCCGAACTGCCAGTCGGTGAACGCTATGACAAAGACGCCGATAACCGGCAGGAAGAACAGAACGACGAGAAAGATGAGAGCGGGCGCAATCAGTGCCCAACCCCACATTGCCTCATGCAACCAGTGTCTTCGTGGCAGCGAGACGCGCGACGATAGCTTCCCCGCGACCCCTTCCGCAGGCTGGGCAAGCCGACTGACAGCATTTAGGCTTGCGCTCATCAGGCCCATTCCCTGACTGGCGTGGACGGGTGGGCGCTCGAGACGTCTCGCGCACGAACCCGACGACCGTCGCGATTGAAGACCAGCAGCTGGTCCGATCTGACCGAGACATGCAGCGTCTGTCCGGCGACAATATGGGGTGCGCGCTCGGCGGAAAGCCTGGCTATCAACGGTTGCTGGAGGCCGCACGGATCGAAATAAACGAACAAATCGGAGCCCATATGCTCGACCATGCGTACCGAACCGGTGATCACGCCTGGGCCGGAATGTTCAGCAAACTGGAAAGCCTCTGGGCGGATGCCGACAGTGAATCTGGACCCCGGCGCTATCTCGCAATCAACCGAAAGGGTGGAGCCTGCAAAATCGACCAAGCCAGGTTCGCGCATTGTTGCGTCCACCATGTTGATCTTTGGCGATCCGAGGAACTCAGCCACGCGTATGTCGTTCGGGTCGGCATAGATCTCCTGGGGCGGGGCAACTTGCAACATCTCGCCATCGCGCATCACAACGACACGATCGGACAGCGTCATCGCTTCCGCCTGGTCGTGCGTCACATAGACAAATGTCACCCCAAGGCGCCTGTGCAGGTCCTTGATCTCGGCACGCATTTGGACCCTCAGCTTGGCGTCGAGATTGCTGAGCGGCTCGTCCATCAAAAACACGGCAGGATGGCGCACCATGGCACGACCGACCGCCACCCGCTGACGTTGTCCGCCGGACAGCTGTCCCGGTTTGCGATTGAGCAGATGCGCAATTCCCAGCGCCTCGGCGGTGCGAGAAACCTCCATCTCGATCCCGCTTGTCACCGGCCCGGAGCCTGGTAGCCATCGGCCGATGAGCGGCAGGCGCTGCGCGCGGCTCAATCGTCGCATTCGCAACGGCAGGGCGATGTTTGCGGCGACACTCATATGCGGGTAAAGCGCATAGGATTGGAACACCATCGCCACGTCGCGACGCTTCGGGCGTACTCCATCCACCACACGACCGCCAATCTCGATGCTGCCTGTGTCCTGGACCTCGAGCCCGGCCAGTATGCGCAACAATGTCGATTTTCCGCATCCCGACGGGCCGAGCAGGGTCAGGAACTCGCCATCCGCAATCGAGAGCGAAACGTCATGCAGCACCCTTGTGGCCCCGAACGACTTGCGGATATTTGTTATGGTAATCCCACTCACGCGGCGGCCTCCTCATTCCTCACGCAAGCGACGACACGCCCAACTGACCTCGTCGACGCGCACCGCTGATGGCAAAGGACGCAGCGCTCCAGCGGTCTGACAGACCAGCTGTCAGACGTGCCCAACGCAAGACGATCGGGTAACCTGCGCCAGATTTGACGGCGACATGCAATGCGAGCTGTCGGCTCATGTTGCACAAAGCAATAAGTAAGGAACCCAACGCTATTGAGTGGAAATGTCATGCACCCATCCTGGGGCCGGAACTGATGGCTACGCGGTACCGCCGGGACACGACAGTCCGGTGACAAATATCGAATAATGTGATGGATGGTCCCAGTTTGGAGATGAATTGCCGTAAGGGATCAGCCCTCCAACTATTTTTCTGGAGCTACCGATGACGAGCGAAGACGAAGCAGTGCCTTTGAACGCAATCCGGGCTTTCGTAACGATCGTGCGCGAGGGAAGCCTGACGCGGGCAGCCAACGCATTAGGGACGACGCAGAGCTCAGTCAGCCGCTACCTAGCCGTTCTGGAACGATATCTCGGGACAGACCTGATGGAACGGCGGGGCAGGCGAAGCGAACTGACCGAGTTTGGAAGATTATTCGCCAACACTGTCTCGGAGCCGCTCGATACAGTGTGCTTCACCGCTCAAAGGATGCGGCGGCGGACGCGGCCGAACGCCAACCGGATTGTCGTGCGCACATCACTTTCGACTTTTGCCTATTCATTCTTGATCCCAAATCTTCAGGCATTCTCCACCGAAATGGGCGGCGTGATGGTTGACGTGATCAGTTCGCTTTCGCTGCCGGCATCCACCGACGATTTCGACATTTTGATTACACGCGACCTTTCGGTCGTCGAACCTGCCGATCATTGGGAAATCTACAACGAGCAGCTCGTGTGTGTGGGCTCTCCAAATCACATAGCGGGCAAAAGTCTTTCGGTCGTTCGCTCGATGCCGATAATCAACGTCACATCTCGTCCCGACATACTTCCCACCTGGCTGAGAGGGATGAATCTGACATCAAGGGATATCAAGTCGGGCGCGCGATACGATCACAATTACCTTGCGCTGCCTGCCGTCATGACAGGAAAAAGCCTTCTTGTAGCGCCCGAGATCATCGTCAGTGACCTGGTGCGTACTGGCGCTTTGAATGTGGTGCCGGGATCGCTTACGCCAAGCGGGATGCAATACCGGGCCTATGCGGTCGATCGCTCTGACAATCCCGAACTCGCTCGCGCCTTTTGCCGGTGGTTGGCTCGACTGTGTAAGAAGGCGGCGATTTCGGAGGCTCGTTAATATCGCATTCGGCTATGGAAAGGTCTCAAAAATCGATCAATCCGTTTGATTGCCAACGACGTCGCTGAATACAGGTGGCAGTAATTCGATCATTCGTCGATTCCAGAGGCGCGCAAGATGCTGCAAACTGGTCAAAGCCCCAAGCACATCTCCGGAGCCTCCACGCTGACGAGCAGGGCATCGCTGCGAGCCCATATCTGCGCCGGCCGTCTGGCCCACGTCATGGCGGCGCACAGTCCCTTGTCGGCAATCCTGGCCGAGGAGGCAGGCTTCGATGGCATCTGGGCCTCCGGTTTCGAACTTTCCGCTCTTTATGGACTGCCCGATGTAAGCCTTGTCTCCATGACGCGGCACCTCGACATGGTCCGTTCGATGGCCGAGCAATCATCGCTGCCGATCATAGCTGATATCGACACCGGCTTCGGCAACGCCATCAACGTGATCTACGCCATCGAGCAATACGAGCGTGCGGGCGCCGCCGCGGTCGTCATTGAAGACAAGGCTTTTCCAAAGGTGACGAGCCTCCTGGCAGATGGTCGCCAGGAACTCATCCGGACCGAGGAATTCGCGGGAAAAATTCGGGCGGCCGTTGCCACGCGCGCAGACGCGGACTTCCTCGTCATTGCGCGCACCGAAGCGCTGATCGCCGGACTGGGTGAAGCCGAGGCCCTGAAGCGGGCCAGGGCGTATGAAGAAGCTGGCGCGGACATGATCTTGATCCACTCCAAGCGGAAGACGCCCGACGAGGTGGAAAGTTTTGTACGAGCATGGCGCGGCGAAGTTCCGATAGTCATCGTGCCGACGGCCTACCCGGAAATGAACGAGTCGCGCATCCGCGCGCTCGGCAAGATTGCGATGGTGATCTATGGCAATCATGCCATTCGGGCAGCGGTCACCGCCATGAAGGACGTCTTTGCCCGCATCCGCGCCGACGGCGGTATTCACCGCATCGACCCCGAAATCGTGCCCGTGGAGGAAATCTTCCGACTGCAGAAAATGGACGCCGTCAAAGCGAACGAGAATCGGTTTCTGTGGTGACGTCACCAGGGCTACTTTCAAAACCCGGACCATCGAAAATAGGTCTGAGGATGACCTCCTGATGCAGCCAAGTTCGTCCGTTTCTTCGGTGTCGGGTTCGAGGGGCCGAGCTCATTTCGGTTTTCAGTTCGCAATGCGGGCACTGGGCCTCAGGCGCTCGCGTGTCTCTCGTGGCAAGGTTTTTTCGATGCTATGGCGTGCGGCCGAGTTTTGTTGTTTTTCCATCCACGGAGCTCAGGCTGCTGCATGGTTCGACGCCACCATCGTGCGAGCAGGCGCCGCTTGGCCAGCTACTTTTCGCGCGAGGTATGCCTCGCATGGTGCCCTACGGCAAATGATGCAATGGAGGTTTCGCCGAATTGGAAATTTTCGAAAGGCTTGAAGCGTTGATCGATGCCCCGGGCGCGGAAACGGTCAATGAGGCACGCTCGATGCTGCGTCAGTTCGAGGCGGTCGTGACTGCCGACGCGATCCACCAATTCTTGCTGGATCTGATGACCTTGGTGTTTGTGGTGGACGCTGCTCCTCAAAATTATCACGCGCCGGTGCGCAAGCTCGTCAAGGTTCGGCTGGCAATGCTCAAGATGCTTGGCGAAGCCTCGGCGTGAGCATCGGCCAAGCAAGCCTGTCGCGTGGCGCAAGCACTATCAGCCGGATGGCGAAACGGCTGAAAATCTGTCGCGGCTGCACGTTGAATGGCGCGTGCCGCGGATCCGGTGTCGCCGCTCGTCGGTTCGAATTGGATGCTGAAGAGGTTCGAATCGGCATTCTGCCATCGTTGGAATGCCAGCGGAAGGTGACGAACCGGCGATCGCGTAACGCTCCGTGCCGGCGAACTTGGCCATGTCACCTTGGCAAGCTGCCCGCCGGCTTCCGCGACTCCGAATGACGCGGCTGAAGGGTCTGGGGACGAGTAGGCATGCAATTTGTCTTCGAGACCTTCCTGGAGCAGCTTTCGGAAAGCGTCGATGAGACGGATTTCCGCGACGCAATGGCGCGTGCTGCCGCGGCATTCGATCTCGTCAAATTCGCCTATCTGTGCCTGCCGCCACGGGCGCCGGGAAAGCCAAGGCTGATTTCGAACTATCCGCCACGCTGGACCGCTCATTACCTGAGCAACCATTATCATGCCATCGATCCGGTGATCGCGCGGGCGCAGGGCGGCCAATGCCCGTTTCTGTGGGGGCTCCACTACAGCCGAACCGGCCTGTCGGATTTCGAGCAGAAGCTCTTCGACGAGGCGGCCGCATTCGGCATCCGCTGCGGTTTGACCATCCCGATCCTCGACAAGCGGGGCAACGTCGCCGCCATGAGCTTTGCCGCCGACGGGCTCAGTCCGGCCCTCCTGCGGGTGAGCGAGCGCTACCAAGAGGCATTTCGCTTCATGGCAACCTGCTTTCATATCTGCGTCCGCCGCAAGCTCTCGGCCGATCGGGTGGTCAACGGCGTGCAGCTGACGCCGCGCGAATATGAATGCCTGGAATGGGCCGCGCAGGGCAAATCCGCACGCGACATCGCCTCGATTGTTGGCATCAGGCGCCGCACCGCCTCCTTTCACCTGGAGAACGCCAGAAAGAAGCTTGGGCTGCGCACCCGCATGCAGGCCGTGGCGCAATTCTCAGCCGCCAGAACGGGTCTCGGCTGACCAGGCACCTGTACCGCTGTACAGGCTGCTTCGGCCTGACGCCTGGCCTCCAATGGCAGGGTCAATCCCGCCAGGAGGCCGATAATCATGCTGCAGCTTATTGCTCCCGAATGGTACGGCGACTTCGCCGACGAGCTCCACGAAATGCACCGTCTGCGCCACCGTGTCTTCAAGCAGCGGCTGGACTGGGACGTCGACACCAGCGGCGGCTACGAGATCGATCGCTTCGACGCGCTGAAACCCCACTATCTGCTGCTGCGCGGCTCAATTGGCAGCGTCGACGGCTGCGTCCGGCTGCTTGCCTCGACCGGGCCGACCATGCTTGGCGATATCTTTCCGGCCCTACTGGACGGGCAGCCGGCGCCGCAGGATCCAAGGATCTGGGAAAGCAGTCGTTTCGCGCTCGACCTGCCGCCGTCGGCCGCCAAGGGGGCAGGCGGCATCGCTGGCGGCACCTACGCGCTCTTCGCAGGCATGATCGAGTTCGGCCTGTGGCGAGGTCTGAGCCGCATCGTCACCGTCACCGACCTGCGCATGGAGCGCATCCTGCGCCGGGCGGCCGCTCGAGCGGCTCGGCGAGCCGCGCGCGATCGGCCCCACCAAAGCCCTGGCCGGCTACCTCGAGGTCTCAAGCGAGCGCCTCGATGCCGTTCGCCGCAATGGCGGTCTTGCCGGTCCGGTGCTGTGGGCGCCCGTCAATCCACGAGGCCGCATGCTGGCTTCGCTTCATGCTTCGGGCGGAGATACCTGATGAGCCTGCCAGAACCTGAAGCCGATCGGCCGGACTGGCGCGATGAGCGGTCCTATGACTACACCCTCGAGCTGACGCGGCGCGGCTGGGCCTGGGAATTCCTGCGGCGCAATCCAGCCTTCCGGCATGATCTGTCCCACGCATTGGAACGGGCGAGGTCCGTCGATCAGCGGCCGTCGCTCGACGTCATTTTCTCCTCCGCCGACCTGTCGCGCTGGGGGCTTTTGTTTCGCGTCCTCGATGCACCATGACGCAGCCACGTTCTGGTGTCCGAGCCGATGCCCTCAGGTCTTGCCGGTCGTCGCCGAACAGGTGTCCTCCTCGCCGCCGATGCCGGCGTTCGAACCGGCGAGTCTGCCCTGCCGTGCGAGTGTGCTCAGGCTGGTTGACGGCACCCAGCATCTCCTGCTGCACAGCGCCGGCCGGCAGCTTCAGCTCGCCGTTTCGGGGCCGAGTATCCTCGGCCCCGTTCGGCTGCGCGCCGATGCGGTCTGGCCGGCCGGTGAGTGGCGGCAACGCCTCTGGGCGCTCAAATGCCTCAATAGTCTCGTTGCAGGGGGACGCTTGCCGAAAAGACTGTTTGTGCCGGAAGCGCGCGGTCGTCGCCTGCGCTTTGTCCTGCGGGCTCTTGACGGCTCAGTTGCGGGCGCCTCGTACCGAGACATCGCCGAAGCGCTGATCGGTCAGACGCGTGTGCGGGCCGACTGGACGGATCCTGGCGACCATCTGCGCGATCGCATCCGACGTGCCGTGGCACGGGCTCGCGTGCTCATGAATGGCGGCTATCTCGACTTTCTTTCCTGACGTGTCTCGCGCCGCATAAATGCGTCAGCTGGTGAACAGCTCCCTGTAGCCCGTCGTCACCATCCAGTTCGCCCGGTCGAGATGGCTGCGGGCCGCATTGCGGGCGCGTTCTGGTTCGCGCTCCGGATCGATGCCGAGGATCAGATCGGCCATCTCCTCGTAGCTGGCGTCATCGGCGGCGGCATCCAGCAAGCGCATATAGATGGTGAAGTGCTCCTTGTCGTAAGCCGTGAGGCTGTCCGACCATGGCGCTTCATCCGCTACCGGCACGGTCGAGTGAGGCTGCAACATCGCTGATTCCATCTCCAAGAGCGGTCTCGCAAAACCCGTCCGCGAGTGGATTGAGACGCTTGGTGTGGAATACATATTATAGTTGATAAACTCAAGGAGCCTGATCCGCTGACTTCTCACGCATGGACATGCGTCAGTTGGTCGGTCGGAATGTGATAAGGATCAGGCTGAAGAAAGGTCTGACGCAGGAACAGCTCGCCGAAGTTTCCGGCTTCAGCCAGCAGTATATCAGCGGTCTGGAGAAGGGCCGCCGCAATCCGACGATCGTCACCATCTATGAACTGGCATTGGCGCTTGGCGTCAGCCACATGGATCTGGTTCGTCCCGACAAATAATCGATCTTGGCGTGCAAATTGCTGGGCACCTGCGCGCCTCAAGGCGCGCATCGGGTGCTCGTGAACCGAGCCCGCTTGTCTTCGCGTCGCTCAGGCGGTCTCGGCCATTCGGCTTCGCCCCCTGGCGCGGGCAGCCCTTGCGGGCTGTGCCGGTCGCCGCCCCAGGGGCGGCGTTGTTTTTTGATTTGGCCTTCCCGGCGGCGCGGTGTGGGCGGCTCTCCCTTCTAGGCCCGCCGCGGCGGCCCGCAACCCTTCGCTCGCGCTCCGGGTCCTCCACTTGCGTTCCGGTCCTTCGGATGCAGGCCACCTCTGACGGCGGGCCTTTCCGGTCGTTTTCGCCGCCCACCCCGCTTTGCGGGGAAGAGCGCGGAGAGATTGGCGAGCGGAGATTTAATTATGCGCAAGACCGGCAAACATAGCGCTAGCGGAGAAGTTGGCGGCAAAAGGAGCGAGCCGCTTAAGGCCAGCCTTTATTCCGAGATCACAGACCGCATCATCGCCGATCTGGAGCGGGGTTGCGTGCCTTGGGTGAAGCCTTGGGGCAGCGCCAAGGCCAGCCTTGGCCTGCCGAAGAATGCCGCCACGGGGCGCGGCTATTCCGGCATCAACATCCTGATCCTGTGGGGCGCGGTCATCGAACACGGCTATGCCGGCCAGAACTGGCTCACCTTCCGGCAGGCGCTTTCCCTCGGCGGCAATGTCCGCAAAGGCGAGCACGGCACGACCATCGTGCATGCCGACCGCTTCGTCCCGAAAAACGAGAAGGAACGCGCCAAGGCGGAAGATACCGAGCCGCAGGCGGTGCCGTTTCTCAAGCGCTTCACCGTCTTCAATGTCGCGCAGTGCGAGGGCCTGCCCGACGCGCTTTACAGCGAGCCCGAGCCGCTGCCCGAACGCCACATCGTCCCGCATGCCGAGGCGCTTGTTCGCAAAACCGGTGCCGATATCCGCATCGGCGGCGACCGCGCCTTTTACATGCCGTCTGCCGATTTTGTTCAACTGCCGCCGCAACCGGCGTTCTTCGAGCAGATCAACTATTACCGAACCTGCTTCCACGAGCTTGGCCATTGGACCGGGCACCCAACGCGGCTTGCCCGTGACCTCTCCGGCTCGTTCGGCACCAAGCCCTATGCCCGCGAGGAACTGGTCGCAGAGATCACGGCTGCCTTTACCTGCTCGAGCCTCGGCATCGAGCCGACCGTGCGTCACGCCGACTATATCGCCTCATGGCTCGCGGTGCTGCGCGAGGACAACCGCGCCATTTTCCGCGCTGCCAGCCTTGCCTCGAAAGCCGCCGATTTCCTGCTGGCCTTCCAGACGGATGCCGAAACCAAGATGCGGGGAGGGATCGCGGCATGAGCGCTCCCGATCCCGTTGCGCTGCAGAGCGAGCCGACGCCGCAAGGCGAGCAGATGCTCGTTCCCGATGTCCGTCCGGCCGACCTTCCTCGCCCGCCGAAGCGGGCTTCGCGAAGGTGGGTCACCACCCGCGACCGGCTTGCCCTTTTGATGGACGCGCCGATGCGCCCGCGCGCGGCGCAGGAATACGCTCGATTTCGGCCTCTTCGATGAAGCCAAACGAAACCAGCTCGACCTGTCCTGACCCAGTTCGACCTGTTCTGACAAGGAAGCTTTGCCATGATCCTGATCACCGACGAATTGCGCGCCCGCCTTTGCGCCAATGGTGCCGCCGAAATCGAAACCGACCATGTCCCGGTCGTCAAACTGTTCAATCCGGTCGGCGCCGCGACTTGGCTTCTGAGCGAACTCGACGCCGACGGCGACACGCTGTTCGGCCTTTGCGATCTCGGCTTCGGCTTCCCGGAACTCGGCGGCGTCAGCCTCGCTGAACTGCAAGCCGTCAAGGGACCGCTTGGCCTCGGCATCGAGCGCGATCTCTGTTTTCGTGCGCGGTTTCCGCTCTCGGTCTACGGAGAAGCCGCCCGGATTGCCGGCCACATTACCGAGGCCGAGCGGCTTTTGCGGCAGGCCGCCGCCGCTCTCGAAATCCCCACTCCCGAGCTTCCGCCAGACCGGGCGGAATGACCGCGCCCCCAGGCGCAAACATCCCGCCGCTCGGCCTGCGGCCTCGCGGTGGGGCTTTTAAAAGCCCAGACAAAGGAGAAAGACCCATGCAACTTGCCCATATTTCCATCGACCAGTTGAGCGTTTCCGCCATCAACATGCGTCATTCAAAGCGCCCGCCAGACATATCCGACATCCTGCCGTCGGTCAGGGCGCGCGGCGTGCTCGTGCCGCTTCTGATCCGGCCCAATGGCGCGCCGGACAGCTTCGAAATCGTCGCCGGGCGGCGGCGCTATTTCGCAGCCAAAACGGTCGCCGACGAGCGCGGCGAGTCCGAACCGCTGCCCTGCGCCATCATGGAAGAAGGCGACGACGCCGATGCGCTGGAGGCTTCGCTCATCGAGAACATCGCCCGCCTCGACCCTGATGAAGTCTCGCAGTGGGAGACCTTTACGCGCCTGATCAAGGAGGGGAGGGGCATCGCCGACATTGCCGCCACCTTCGGCCTCACCGAGCCTCAGGTGAAGCGCATTCTGGCGCTCGGCGACCTGTTGCCGAAGATACGCGAAGCCTATCGCCGCGAGGAGATCGACACCGAAACGGTGCGGCATCTCACCATGGCTTCCAAGGCGCAGCAGAAGGACTGGCTGGCGCTCTTTTGCGATCCCGACAGCCGAGCCCCGCGCGGCTGGCAATTGAAGCAATGGCTGTTCGGCGGCCAGTCGATTTCGACCAAGGTGGCGCTGTTTCCAATCGAGGACTATCGGGGCCTGATCGTCTCCGACCTGTTCGGCGAGGACAGCTATTTCGCCGATGCCGACCTGTTCTGGCAAAAGCAGAACGAGGGCATTGCCGCCAGGCGCGAGGCCTATCTGGAAGCCGGTTGGATCGACGTGGTCGCGCTCGAATCTGGCCAGTATTTCCATTCGTGGGACTACGAAAAGACGCCGAAGAAGAAGGGCGGTAAGGTGATCATCACCGTCTCGCAGCGCGGCGAGGTGGAATGTCATGAGGGCTACCTGTCGCGCAAGGAAGCCCGCCGCGCTCGCGCAGAAGGCGAGTTTGGCGAGGAAGTCGAACAGTCCGCAAAACCGTCGCGGCCCGAGCTGAGTGGCCCGATGCAGAACTATGTCGATCTCCATCGTCACGCCGCCGTGCGCGCCAGTCTGCTCGATCATCCGGGCGCAGCACTGCGCCTGATGGTGGCGCATGCCGTTGTCGGCTCGAGCCTGTGGACGGTACGTCCCGAGCCGCAGCGCGCGGCCAACGAAACGGTGGCCGCCAGCATCGCCGCTTGCAAGTCGCAAGCGGCGTTTGCCGACAAGCAGCGCGAGGTTCTGAGCCTGCTCGGTTCTGTCGATGAGGATGGTCCGGTGACCGGTGGCAATGGCGACGACTTCGCGCTGGCCAGCGTCTTTGCCCGTCTGCTGGCACTGACAGACGACGATGTCCTGCGCGTTCTGGCGCTGGTCATGGCCGAGACGCTTTGCACGGGCAGCGCGATTGTCGAAGCGCTCGGCAATCATCTTGGCCTCGACATGCGCGGCCATTGGCAGGCCGACGATGCCTTCTTCGAGCTGTTGCGCGACAGGCAAGTCGCCACCGAAATCCTCGCCGATGTCGGCGGCAGGCTCGTCGCCGATGGCAATTCTTCGCAGAAGCTGAAGACGCAAAAGAAGATCATTCGCGACTTCCTTTGCGGCGAGAACGGCAGGCAAAAAGTCGACGGCTGGCTGCCGCGCTGGATGGCATTCCCGGTGTCGAGCTACACGAACCGTGGCGGTTTGCGCACCGCCGATCAGTGGGCGAAGGTCCAGACGCTGTTCGTGTCAGGATGATCCTCGCATGGCGGGCGGCGACGTTTTCTGGCGTCGCCGCTCGTGCGCCAACCGGGCAGCATTTATCGCTCGGCAAAGTCTCCTGTAGACCGCAGCGCCGGTCCGGTTTCAGCCGCGCGCACCGGCCGACGGATTTCCAAAACACCCGGCCCGGTGGTGGCAATCTGGCGCTTTGTGCCTGGCACGATAGCGCTGGCACGGCGCTGGAGCGTCCGCAAACCTGTCCTCGGCCAACGTTCTGCCTGGCTACCGCGACCGCGTCTTCGCGACGTCTCCTTTTGCTCGTGCGAGCACCATTCCCCTGCCGCTGGCTTGATGACCTATGGGCGGATCCGGCCCGCCCGAAACCCTCGGCCAGCAGCTTTTTTCCCCGCCGCCTGCGGCGGCTCCTCGCGCCCGCTTCGCTTCAAAAAAGCTGCCGCTCGGGTCCTCCGCTGCCGCTGCGGCCCTCCGGGTTCAGCCGGCCCGGACGCGCCCATCACGGTCCGCCATCGCAGGGGAATGGTCCCCGGCGAGAGCAAAAGGAGACTTTCAAATGACCGCGATCGGATACGTTACCAAGCAGGACAATGGCGGCTACAAAGGCCAGCTCAAGACGCTCAGCGTCCGCGCCGACATCGCCATCGTGCCCAACCAGTCAAAGAGCGCCGACACCCATCCCGACTTTAGGGTGCTCACGCAAGGCGTGGAGGTCGGTGCCGGCTGGACCAGGATCGGCGAGGCATCCGGCAAGGACTATGTGAGCCTGTCGATCGCAGCGCCGGAGTTCGGCCCGAGAAAACTCTACGCCAATCTCGGCCGCGCCGCCGGCCAGGATGACGACGACACCTTCGCCATCATCTGGAACCCGGCCGACTGACGCAACAGGCCCCCGCGCCACCGGCGCGGGGGCTCTTTGAGCCGAACTTAGCCAGCCCGCAGGGGCGGCGAAAACTCGCCGTTGACTCTTCGCCCGTCCCGCAAGCGCTTTTCCTTGCCGATCCTCCCCACCGTCTTCAGCCGACGAAACGAGGATCATCATGGACGACGAAAACGAACGCGCCGCCCGCGCCAAGAAGGGCAGTCCGTTCCTCAACACCGCGCAGGCCGCTTTCTATGTCGGGCTCTCTCAGCGGACTTTGGAAAAGATGCGGCTCAAGGGCGGCGGCCCGCAATTTCGCAAGCACGGCCGCTTCGTCCGCTACCACATCGACGAGCTCGACGCCTGGTCGAAAGGCCAGCCGAAGGGCTTTGACGCCGATGACAATCGCGCAGGCCAGCCATGATCGCGCGGCCTTCTCTTCATCTGATCGGCAGCCGGTTGCGGCGCGTTCGCGCGCGCAAGATGCTTGCCGCGGCATGCATCGGCCTTGGCCTGATGGGCTTCACCGCTTTCGTCAAGCCGACGCCCGTACTGGTCTGGAATGCCTCGGCCAGCGCGCCAATCGGGCTCTATGGCCTTGGCCTTGGTGCCGCTCGCGCCGGCGATTTCGTGCTTGTCCGCTTGCCCAAAATGGCCGCTCACCTCGCCGACCAACGCGGCTATCTGCCTCGCAACGTGCCGCTGGTGAAGCGTATCGCCGCACTGCCGCACGAGCATGTCTGCGCCTTCAATGACGCCATCATCATCGGCGGCGAGATCGTGGCACGCCGCGTTCCGGTCGACACGCAAGGCCGAACCTTGCCTTGGTGGAACGAATGCCGGGCACTGACCGGCGACGAAGTTTTCCTGATCAATGGCGAGGCTCCCGGCTCCTTCGACAGCCGGTATTTCGGGCCGGTGCCGGCCGCCAATATCGTTGGGAGGCTCGTGCCGCTATGGACCGAGTGACCCTCCTGATTTTGGGCATGGTCTCGATTGCACCATGCGCCTGTTCCGCCGCGACCGGCGCACAGCCGGCCGTCATCTCCCAAGGTCCGCAGCTGGCAAGATGGCAAGAGTTCGTTGCCGAGGCAAGCCAGCGCTTCAGTGTTCCACAGTCCTGGATTTATGCCGTCATGGATGCCGAAAGCCGTGGGCAGACCATGCTCAACGGTCGGCCGATCACTTCACGAGCCGGTGCGATTGGGCTGATGCAGGTGATGCCCGACACCTATGAGGAACTGCACGTCGAGCATGATCTCGGAGCCGATCCGCACGATCCGCGCGACAATATTCTGGCCGGTACAGCCTATCTGCGCGCCATGTATGATCGCTTCGGCTTCCCTGGGCTGTTCGCAGCCTACAACGCCGGGCCCGATCGATATGAGGCGCATCTGGAACGCGGCAAGCCGCTGCCGAGAGAGACAGTCTTGTATCTCGAACAGCTTAAGGCGGCGGGTGTTTCGGCGGCCGACATGGATCGGTTCAAGGGCAAATCTCGACCGCCAAAAGCGCCGAAAATCTCCTTGGGGCGCGAATTGTTTTTCCTGAGGGATGGCGTTTCGGCGGGCGGTTCGAGTGGCGGAATTCTCGTGCCGCTCGGGCCTCAGCCAGGTGGGTCAGCGCGGCCGGACGGCAGATGAGCGCAAGGTGCTGCGGCGGGGCGGGGGCACGCTATTGCCCTCCCTTGAGCTAGCGCCAGATGGGCACCAGCCGTTGCACGGTTTGGGTGCATCCGCGTGACGATCGTCTGCGGCGCTGCGCCGCCAGTGCGGGATCGCAGCCGTTGACGTGGTGGGAGGGCGCAGGACCGGCTGGTCGCCGGATACGGACACGGCCCCGGTCGGGGCCGTGGGTTATCTTTCTCTGACTGCCCATTGTGGCACCGCCTCTGCGGCGTCAAGGACGAGCGGTCCCCCCAATTTTGCCGCCGGACGCTGAAGCGCCCGCCGACAAAATCGGCTCCCCCGCACGCCGCGTTGCGGTCGCTAAAGCGATCCTTGACCCCTCGATGCGCCGGTGCGGGCTCCTTCCGTCAGAGAACGAAAGGAGATTTCCATGACACATCGCAAAATCGTCAGCATCGACGGCGGCAGTGCAGAATATTGGCGGCAGCGCAAGCTGGGCTTCCTGCTCATCCATGAGGCCGAGTGGGCGCTTTCGCGCCTGAATCGGGCGCCGATGTATCTCCACGGCGGCTATGACGAGAACGGCGACGTCATCCCCATCGAAAACCTCCGGCCATATGCCGACATGGAGGACGCGATCCGGGCGATCGAGGCGAACGAGACGGCCGTCAGCATCCTGGTCGCGCAACGCCGCACCAAGATCGGCGACTATGAGGTCAAGGCGGTGATCCGGGAGCTTAAGGATCGGGACCGCGACTAAAGTCGAGACGAGAGGCGGCATCCGCCGCCTCTCGTCCTATGTCGCCACCGCGGAATTCCGATCGCGCGGCCGCATCTCGGCGGCGCGTTGCCCGCCGTTAGGCGCCGAGCTCGAAGTAGCGCATGGACCGCCGGAGGCAACAATCCGCCCGTGAGCTTGGCTTATGTACGATTGAAATGAATCATGCCGTCTTCACCGCGATGGAGCTGGAATTAGCAATTGATGTTGATGAATTATTGCAGGTTGATGGGGTGTCTAATGTGTAAGGCAAGATAAAGGTACCGCCTCCACGAGGCGGTCAAGTCTTTGTCTGCACATCGTTTTCCCAGGAGGCTGCCTGCGGCGCCAGGAGGCAGGTATCCGCAAGTCTCTGATTTTGCTCGAAGTTAGCCGGAGGCTGCCATGCAGGATGACGAATTCAGGCCGAAGCTCGGCAAGATTGGGTCGCGCGGCTCGAAGGCAGGCAAACGCTTCGCAGGCCAGGTCCGGGCGGCGATCAACAGGGCCGGCGGCAAACCCCATCGCGGCGGCCGCTTCACCGGAAGCCGGTCAGGACGCGGCGGAGCGGCCGCCGCGCTGCTGAAATCACGCGATCGCTACGCCGCTTTCCGACAGCGGCGGGTCATTGTTAAAGCCCGCGTCGTCAGGCTGGCCGGCAAGGGCGTTGACGGTGCGCGTGTGCACCTCCGCTATCTTCATCGCGGCGGCGTCACCCGGGAAAACGAGCCTGGCGAGCTCTACGGAGCTGATAGCGATCAGGTCGACGGCAAGGCCTTCATCGATCGGGCGGACGGCGACCGGCATCAGTTCCGCTTCATCGTCGCAGCCGAAGACGGCATCGAGTACGAGGACCTCAAGCCGCTAACACGGCGCCTCATGGTGCAGATGGAAGAAGACCTCGGCACGAAACTCGACTGGATTGCCGTCGATCATTTCAACACCGGCCACCCGCATACGCATATCATCGTCCGTGGCAAGGATGATCGGGGCGAGAATCTCGTCATCGCGCGGGAGTACATCTCCTCTGGGCTGCGCGAGCGGGCCGCCGAGTTGGTCAGCCTCGACCTCGGCCCGCGCACCGACCGCGAGATCGAGCAGCGCCTGCGCCAGGAGATGGAGCAAGAACGCTTCACCAGCATCGACCGCCAGCTGCTACGAATGCGCGACGAGTACGGAATTGTTTCTCCGCTCGGCCGCGACGCGTTCCGCCAGACATTGCATCAGGGTCGCCTGTGCAAGCTCGAGCGGATGGATCTTGCAGCGGAGGTCGGCACAGCCCGCTGGCGCCTTGATGATGGGCTCGAAGCAACGCTGCGTCGGTTGGGCGAGCGCGGCGATATCATCAAGACCATGCATCTCGAACTAAACAGCAAGGGAATCGCGCGCAGTGCCGCCGATTATGTTGTCTACGATGCGGGACAGAATGCCGAGCCTGTCGTCGGCCGCGTTGTTGCTCGTGGGCTGGCAGACGAGATTAACGACCGCCATTACCTTATCGTCGATGGCTTGGACGGCAAAAGCCATTACATCGATATCGGCAAAGGCGAGGCGACGGAGCCTACACCGGAGGGCTGCATCGTGCGGGTCACGCCGCGAAGCACGGAGCCCAGGCAAGTTGACCGGACCATTGCCGGGATCGCTGCCGCCCATGACGGACGATACAGCGTCGACATTCACTTAAAGCACGATCCGTCGGCCACAGAGCGATTTGCGGAAACGCATGTGCGGCGGCTGGAGGCGATCCGCCGAGCTGCCGCGGGCGTCGAGCGCAAGCCGGACGGCACTTGGATCATTGCGTCGGATCATCTCGACCGTATTGCGGAATACGAGCGCCATCGCGCGAGAGCGGAGCCAGTCCTGGTCGACAAACTCTCATCGCTGCCGCTGGAGAAGCAAGTCAGCTTCGACGGTGCCACTTGGATCGACCGGGAACTGGTTTCCGATCGGCCGGAAGGCTTACGCAACTCCGGCTTCGGCTCTGAGGTACGGGAGGCGCAGGTCCGGCGGCGGCAGTGGCTGATTGCTCAAGGCCTCGCGCAGGAACAGCAGGACCGGATCGTGTATCGCACCAACATGATTTCGATCCTGCGGCAGCGTGAACTAAACCGTGTTGCTGGTCAGCTTTCGAGTGAGCTCGGGCTCTCCTATTTCGAAGCGAAGCCTGGAGATCGACTGGAAGGCAAGATGGTCCGATCGGTCGAGTTCGCCAGCGGGAAATATGCAGTCATCGAGAAATCGCGTGAGTTCACGCTTGCGCCATGGCGACCGGTGCTGGATCGCCACATTGGGAAGGAGGTCTCCGGAGTCGTGGGTGGGGAGGGGATTTCATGGATCATCGGTCGGCAAAGGAGCGGACCGAGTGTTTCGTGACCTGGTTGCACGGAGCCGCCGTCGGCGTTTGGTCTAAGAGGTTGCAGTTAATGGCTACAAGTTAGCCGACCAATCTAATAGACCATATGATGAGGTAAATGACTGATAAGGCAATTATCATTCGTTTTGTCGCGCCGACAAGCTGCGCGTTTTAGGCCGAAAATTATCGCCAAAAGCGCACGGCCGCTTACCCTCCAAAGCATGATTCGCCTCGACCCCGCGACCGCCAGCCCCGCTGCGCCGCCCGCCGTGCCGGCCTGGGCGCTCGCCAACGCCGGCGCGCCCAGCGACTGTGACGCCGCCTTCCAGGCCGGCGCCGCGCTGGCTTC
>NZ_JAVIJF010000037.1:0-35844 GCF_033977145.1 Mesorhizobium montanum
CCATCAGGATGCGCTGCGCAAGGCCTCCGACCGCCACTTCTACGACGTCATCACCAACGGCTACGGCGCCATGTATTCCTACGCGGCGAGGGTGCCGCCGCGGGACCGCTGGGCGATCGTGGCCTATATCCGCGCGCTGCAATATTCGCGCAACGCACCGGTGGCCGGACTTCCACAAACCCTGGCTCGAGGCGGAGGCCTCACCATGAACCGGTTCGAGCAAGGCTTTGTGGTCGTCGGCGCGGCAGGACTTGTCCTATGCTCGCTGGCGGCATCGGTCGATGCCAAGGCGATGCTGAGTGCCTGGCTCGCCGCAGCCATCTTCGCGCTCAGCCTGCCGCTCGGCGCGCTGACCATATTGATGGTGCACGAGCTGACCGGCGGGCGCTGGGGCGCGGCGGTTTGTCAGCCCTTGCGGATCATGACGGCGATCCTGCCGCTCGCGCTGATCTTGCTGGTGCCGGTGCTGATCAGGCTCGAGAAGCTGCCATTCGCTTTTGGCCCCAAAGCGGTAGTTTCTTCCTTAGTGATGCTACATCGGTAGGCTAGTGCAGGTGATTTTATTGACAGAAGACGCCACTCGGAGGGCCATCACAACGTTACAAAATAGTAGCTAAGCAGCCGCTTTATTGGAACAAGGCAGAGTTCAATCCTCTCGCAGCACCAGCCTACCCGAACATGCCTGGCGCTGTCGTTCGCAATGCTCCCGAAAGAGATGGACCTTTCGATCGTTTACTGCCCCGAAGGCGATTTCAGGCTTCTCGCCTTAAAATCCTGTCCGCCAAACGGTCGAGCGAGAATACACCCGCACCGCGTGTCAGCACGAGAAGCATCAAGGAAGCCCATAGCAGGTGTTCGGCCCAGTTCTCGGGGAAAACGAAGATCTGGATCACCGATACGACACCGAGCAGCATCAGCGCACCGAGGCGCGAGAACAGCCCGAGAAAAAGCAGCACCGAGCCGGTGATTTCGGCGGTCGTCGCCAGGGGCGCTGCGACCGAAGGGTCGATGAACGGAAGATTGTATTCGTTGGCGAACAGCTGCAGCGTCACCGGCCAGGATGCCAGCTTGCTCTGTGCCGATTGCCAGAAGACATGCGCGACGGCGACGCGCGCGGCCAGTTGGACGAGAGAGAGCGGTATGTGCTCGGGCAGTTTGATGATGCGCATGTAGAGCCCGACAAGGCCGGTCGGGGTGGATGTGGAATTTTCCGGTATCGCGGTCATGACTGTCTCCATCAGTTTGAGAGGGGAAATGTTGGGATCCGCACATCCGTGACGAGCCCGTCGCCGAACAGACGCACGAGGGCTGATACGAGATCGAACGACAGATCGAGAGCGAGGGCGCGCGTCAGCGCATGCTCCAGCCCGAGGCCATGCTTCAGCGAATGCCTGAACGCGAAATTCGCGCGATCGAGAAGAACCAGGCGAACGCTGTCCCCGGTCCGCCACAACGCCACGCGTTCTGGACGTCTCGTCCAGTCACGAGGCTGGTCAAACGCGGCGTTCTGCTGATGTGCCCGCCATACTGAGAGAATCGACCAATGCGAAACGATCAGCCTGAGCGACGGCTGCAAAAGGATATCGGGCGAGGGTCCCAAATCGGTCGTATCATAGTCTGCGAGAGCACGGGGCGGAAGCGAGGCCGCGTCGAGCGCCTCCGCAATGGCCCATTCGAGTCGCGCCGTTTCGGCCACGACCGGCATGTCGGAAAGCGCGTCGATAGTCTTCAGGAAGCGCGGGAAGCCGGCGCCGTAGCGTGCCAGCCGCGACTCCAGCGGCGGATGCCGTCGAATGAACTCGCAGGCCACGAAACGAAAGAAGCGTTCGTCGACGAGGCGCACGGTGACGGGAAACACCGCCATCAGCATCGCGGTGAGCGAGCTGCGTGTGTTGTTTTGATAAATACGCAGCCGGGCTAGCGGGTCGGCCTTGCCGGCGGTCAGCTTTGCCGCGACCAATGGTTCCATGGCCAGCACCGATCGCGCCACGGCGGTCTGCAGGTGCTCAAGCGGCAGCATGGTATTGCTCCACGGTTGAAGGCAGCGGCGCCGATGCCGACGGTCGGGCGGCCTTGGCAGCGGCAAACGCGGCAAGCACCGGCATGCTGGTCGTCGTTTCGCTTTTTGCCGAAAGGCTGACGGGCGTCGATCGGGTTTCGGTCGTCTGATTGCGTCTGGCAGCCTGCTTGCGGGTGAACATGATCGAGGCGGTGAGCATGTCGGCCCACATCGCTTCGCCCAGCAGCACGTCGAGAACGGGGACATCGGTGTCCCATTCAATAAGCGTCGGGCGAGGTCCGAGCCGGTCTATGGCGTGCTGGTAGAGAGCCCAGACGACCGGCGGCACGCGCGATCCGTGATCGTCGATGAGAACGGTGTCGGCTCCGACCTGATTAGTCGCATGGCCGGCGAGATGGATCTCGCCGATCGCCTCGGTCGGCAACGCCTCGATGAAGGCTTTGGCGTCATATTGCAAGTTGTGCGCGGAGACCTGGACGTTGTTGACGTCAAGCAGCAAACCACAGCCGGTCCGCGCCACGAGCTCGGCAAGGAATTCAGCCTCGTTCATCGAGGAGTCCGCAAAGGAAACGTATGCGGACAGATTTTCGATCAGCACCTGCCGCTTCAATGTGTCCTGGACGGTCTCGACATTGCGGGCAACGATGGTCAGGGCTTCTTCGTCATAGCGCAGCGGCAACAGATCATTGAGATAGGCGCCGTCGGCGATACTCCAAGCGAGATGCTCGGAGACCAGGTCGGGCTGGAAGCGCGCGCAGACCTTGCGCAGCTTCTCCAAATGATCGTGGTTCAAGCCGTGTGCGCTGCCTAGCGAAAGGCCGACGCCATGCACCGACAGCGGATAGATTTCCCGCAGTTTCTCCAGCGCCTCGACGGCGGCGCCATCGCCCATGTAGTTTTCGGCGTGGACCTCGAGCCAGCCGGCGGAGGGGCGCCTGGTCAGCATCTCGGCGATGTGAGGCGAGCGAAGACCGATGCCCGCCGATGCGGGGATCGCGAGGGGCAAAAATGCAGCGGACATCGGTTGGCTCCGTTCTGGAGGGGGTGGGTCGAGGGCCGGATTGCTCAGGCCTTGGGCTTGGCGCTGCCGCCGGCGATCTTGGCGCAGCTGCCGGCAGGCACGTAGAGCCAGGAATCCGGCTGGTTGTCGGCGGTCGAGGTGCCGGCGCATGAATGCGTCGCGGTCTGGCAGTCGTTCTGGCCGGCCTTGACGACGCCGTAGCACTTTTCGAAGGCGAAGTTGGGCTGGGCGGCCGGGCCGCTGTAGGCGGCCGTTGCGGCGAGCGAAGTGGCAGCCGCGAGGGCCGATCCGATGAGGGTTTTGGTGTTGATCACGGGCGTGTCTCCTGGTTGCGTTTCGAGGGAAAGACCGACCTTGCGGCCCGTCTGCAAGCAGTGTCTCCGATCGGGTGGCCGAGCTGAAATGCTGTCTCGGCATGGATTTGATACGCGGTCACTATGTTGAAGCCCGCGCCAAGCAAAAAGCCCTCCGGCGAGGAACCGGAGGGCTTGGCGCCTGCGTTCGTGAGCGGGCGAAGCAGGCGCGGCTAGGCGGGAGGGAGGCGCCTAGATGTATCGTGTTTTGCAATCGACGGCCGGCCGTTGCTTGATGTCTGGAAGGTGGATCAGAAGCCAGTCTCCCGCGCTTTGCCGTCCCCGGTCACGCATGTCGGTCAGTTCGCCCCAGTCGACCCAGGGCCTCAGCAGCAGCGCTGCGCCGGCTCGGTGCCGAACGTCAATGATGGTGCGAGCCTGTGTGCACGTCATCGAGCAATCGGCGCCGGGTTGGCGCCCGGTGCACGATGTCGCGCACGTCCGTGGTTGGCCGGCGACGATCAGCCGGTGGCAGGCTTCGACCGATGGTGCCGCGGGCAATGCCGAGACATCACCGTCGCCCCAGTAGGAATCGCCGCCGATCTCCACGGCCGGGAGCAGGAACGGGACGGCGGCTGCCGCCACGATCGCGTCGATCGACAATTGGCTGCCGGTGAAAATCTTCAAAGCGTCCGTGCGGGAATTGACAGCCAGGATGCAGAGTTTCACCGGGCAGCGTCCGGTGCGGATTTGCTCGATGTCGATGGACTGTTCCAGTATCGATCGAAGCAGGTCCGTCCTGTCGGCCGCGAGCATCGAGGCGTGGCTGACCCGCCGCCAGAAATTAGCGAGCGCCGTCCGTGCTCCGCGCCGGCCGCCCAGGCCGAGGCCGTAGACCAGGACCGCCGCCTCCACAGCCGCGAAACCGGACGCGGTGATGGTATCGAAGACAAAACCTTGCTCATCAAGCAGACGATCGAGCACGCCCCATGCGAACGCACCGTGCACGTCACTTGCCAAGACAACGTCGACCGGCCGGCGTTCTTCCAGCTCATGTGTCGCGCCGGAAATGATGGCTTGCTGGGCAACGGCCCCGGTGGACTGGACATGCATAGCTAGGCCTCCATCCCAAACTCGCCGGTGGGGCGATCGACCGAAAGACTGCCGCAGCTTTCTCAACGGGCGAAATGCCGAGGTGGCATGAAGTCCATAGGCAGATTGCATTGGCTGCGGTTCCTCGCACGCAGCAAATTAGCGCAGTTAGGCGGAGCGACGTGATGTTGCCCGCCACCCTGCGCCATGATGGCGTCGGGATCAGCGAGGAGAGGACTGTGCCGTGAGGTTACGAACCGTCTGTCTGGGTGGGATTGCCGTTGGTCTTCTTGCAGGGGCGGCTTCCGCCGACCCGTTCAGCGACCTCGCGGCATTGCCGACATTCTATACGGACGCAAGCATGAAGACGATGAAGCCGATGGCCGGGTTCAAGAAGGCCTGGCTTGCCATGCCGAAACACGATCGAACCAAGATGACCAAGGCTTGCAATGACCCGGCAATGAACAAGCCTCACGCCGCCTTCTGCACCAAGGTCCTGGCCTTGGGTGGGGTCAACTAGCGCCTGGGCCGCCAAAGCATCCTTGGGGATGCATAACCGGCATAAACCTCATTCGTAGAGAGCATTGGCAAGTTGACCGCAAAATGAAGCAAAGTTCGTCTCGGCGGGCAGGAACAACAGAGTTCCAAAATTCTGCCGATCATCAAAGCAATCGTCGATTGGACGATCGCGCAACCCCAGAGAAGGACCTTATGATGAATATCAAAGCTATCTGCCTCGGCACCTTTGCCCTTTCCATGCTCGGCGGCGTTGCGCTCGCCGGAGCGCTCGACGAACCGTTCAATATGGAGCCGTTCTTCACTGATTCCGGCATGAAGACGATGAAGTCGAGCGCCGATTTCGAGACCGCGTGGAAAGCCACGCCGAAGAAGACGCAGAGTGCGATGATGAAGGAATGCAATGACGCAGCCATGAGCAAGCCGCATGCTCAGTTCTGCGCTCAGCTCTTCGCCCTCGGTCATCACAGCTGATCCACCCATACGGCGACCCCCTCTGCGGGACTTTAGATGGCGAGCCCTGGCCCGCCATCTGTCATGACGAAACGCTATCGACTTTATAGCCCGCCTGCATTGGCGTGACGGAATGCTTTGCGGCAGAGTTCGAGCCTGCACTTGCAACTCTGCAGTTGAGGGACCGGCCGTATGGACATTCATCACATCCGCTACTTCCTTGCCGTGTGCGAGACACGAAATTTCACGCGCGCGGGCGAAAAGTGCAACGTCACCCAGCCGGCGCTGTCGCGAGCAATCCAGCAATTGGAGGACGAGGTCGGAGGACTGCTGTTTCGCCGCGAACGAAACCTAACCCACCTGACTGATCTGGGCGTGCTGCTGCGCCCCCGTTTCCAGCAGATCCTCGACGAACTTACCGGAGTGCGGCAGGAGGCGTCGAGATTCCTGTGCCTGGAAAACGCCAACCTAAAGGTCGGCGTCATGTGCACCATCGGGCCTCGTCGCTTCACCGGCCTGCTGACCGATTTCAACAGACGCCAGCAGGGCATCCAGCTGCAACTGGTAGAGGGCGTGCCGGCCTCGCTCTCGCAACTGCTTGAATCAGGGGAAATCGACGTCGCCATCATGGCATCCAGCACCGAGTTTCCAGAACGTTTCGATGTCACTCCGCTCTATCGCGAACGCTTTGTCTTGGCCTTCCCGAACGGCCATCGGCTGGCACGCAACGACAATGTCGCAATCTCTGAGCTCGACGGTGAAAACTATCTCAGACGACTAAACTGTGAGTATCGCGATCACCTCGCCGGCCTTTGCAACGATCGCGGGGTGAAGCTCAGGATCTCATATGCGAGCGAACGCGAGGACTGGATCCAGAACATGGTTTCCGGGGGACTCGGCATCTGCTTCATCCCCGAATTCAGCGCGGTGATCCCGGGCCTGCAGGTCCGGCCCGTCATCGAACCTGAAGTCTGGCGGGAGGTATCCCTGGTCGTCGTCTCGGGACGCAGATTCTCGCCAGCGGCATCAGCCTTCGTCAACAGCGTCAAGGCGCATGGCTGGCCGGAAAGCGCCCTCGCTCAAGCGATGCGCAAGACCGCAGCCTAAAGCAAATCGGAGCTATACCGGCGGCATGCGGCAGGTCTTGTCGCGGGCTTTTCGTGCGCACGTGATGGCCGACGATAGTTTTCAGGTATCGATTTGAGAGCCAGTCAGCATTTCTCTTTCTTTGCCGCTCCCATCACTCTCCTCGTCATGCCCCGCCTCCCGCGTTGGGCACCGACAAAGGAGAAATAAACATGGCTTCCAAGACCATTGCATTGCGGGCGCCGCTGAGGCTGGCGCTGACACTCGGACTTCTCACCGCGACCGCCGCGTTTTCCGTAGCGCCGGTTTTTGCCGGCGACTGCCCAGCCGGCCAAGCCGCTTCGACCGACATCCAGGAACATCCCAGCAAGCCGGTCGGCGTCGTCGACACGGTTCTCTCGGCCATCGATCTGAGCAGCAAGGGCGAGGCCTGGAAAGGCAACATGCTGCGCCTCCGCAAGCTCGTCGTTCAGCCCGGCGGTGTCGTGCCATGGCATGAGCACAACGTTCGTCCAGCCAACATCATCGTCGTCGAAGGCTCGATCACCGAATATCGCAGCACCTGCAAGGTCGGCATCGAACATCCGGCCGGCGACGCGACGGCCGAGTTCGGCCAGCTTGCCCACTGGTGGAAGAACAACGGCAAGGTTCCGGCCGTCCTCTATTCCGCCGACGTCCTGCCGCCCGCGATGCACGAAGACCACATGATGTGAGCCGCTCGTCGCGGTGAGCAAAGTCCCAGCATCAGCAACCAAAAGCACGTCCTTGGGCGATCGCCCAGGGACGTGCACCCTCGGAGCTTGTGATGACGACCAGTGAACACACCGAACAAACGCGGCTCCGCATGGTTGCGGCAGACAGCTGGCGCTTCGGCCTGATTGCCCTGATCGCGTTTCTGACACTCGTCGATCTGTTCGCTACCCAGGCCATCCTGCCCTCGCTGGTGATAAAATTCGGCGTCAGCCGCGCCACCATGGGCTTCGCCGTCAATGCCAGCACCTTCGGCATGGCTGTCGCCGGTATTGCCGTCGCGCTGTTCGGCCGCAGCATCGATCGTCGCAACGGCATCTGGATCAGCCTGGCCAGCCTGGCGATCCCAACGACACTGCTTTCGCAGACCGACAATATTGTGGTCTTCGCCCTGCTGCGTGTGGCGCAAGGCCTGTGCATGTCGACCGCCTTCACGCTGACAATAGCCTATCTGGCGGAACATTTCTCCACGCGGCAGACGACGAGCGCGCTTGCGGCTTATGTGACAGGCAATGTTGCCAGCAACCTATTCGGCCGGCTGATGTCGGCTGCCGTGGCCGATACGTTCGGCATCTCCACCAACTTTCTGACCTTCGCAGCCCTCAATCTGATTGGCGCAGCTCTTGTCTGGTTTACCTTGCAGAAGACCTCGGCAATGATGCAGGGCGACACGAGGGGCGTGCCTGCCAGCGCGGCCTGGAGGGCTCCGCTGCAAAACGCCGAGCTGCGCGCCTGTTTCGCGATCGGCTTCCTGATCCTCTTCGTCTTCATCGGCACCTTCACCTATGTGAACTTCCAGCTCGTCGCGGCACCCGTGTCGCTGACACCGATGGCCTTGGGAGCGGTCTATTTCGTCTTCTTGCCCTCGATGTTGACGACCCCGTTGGCTGGTCGTGTCGCGGCAAGTCTCGGGCCGAGGGGAGGGATCGGAGCGACGCTCGGACTGGCGATCGGCGGACTGCTTCTGCTGCTCGCCGCGAGCCTTCCCGTCGTTCTTGCGGGGATGGCCTTGGTCGCCATAGGCACCTTCCTGGCGCAGGCGATAGCCACCGGGCATGTGAGCCGGACCGCCTCGCGCGATCGCGCCGCCGCAAGCGGCATCTATCTCGCGTCCTACTATGCGGGCGGGCTCGCCGGCAGTTTCGTGATTGGACAGCTTTACGACCGCATTGGGTGGACCGCATGCGTTTGTGTGCTCGCCTTTGTTCTTGCCTGCGCAATTGTGATCGCGCGTGTGCTGCAAACGCCGGAGACGTGAGACTTCAGATGAAACTTCGCAACCCAACCAAGGAGACTGATATGGCTAACTACCTGAAGACCCTGCTCGCCGGCGCCGCCGTGCTGATGGCGCTCGCCCTTCCGGCTGTCGCCTCGGACGGCGTCATCACGGTGAAGAGCGATTATTCCGTCGCCGAGACCGTCGCCCGCATCAAGCAGGATGTCCTCAAGAAAGGCATCAAGTTCTTCGGCGTCATAGATCAGGCACAGCTTGGCAAGAATGCCGGCAACGACGTCAGGCCGTCGCGGCTGGTGATGTTCGGCAATCCGGCGCTTGGCACGACCTTCATCACCTCCAATCCGGAAGCCGGGCTTGATTGGCCGGTGCGGGTGCTGGTCTATCAGACTGTGGATGGTTCGGTTTACGCTGCCTACAGCGATTTCGACTGGATCGCCAAGCGGCATGGCATTACCGACCGCGCGTCGCAGTTCAAGATGGCGACGGAGGTCATCCAGTCCGTGACCTCGACGGTCAAGAAGAACTGAAGCGCGACCATGTGTCGGAAATCCGCTGCCTGGCCGGGCGAGACTGGCTGCTTCGGCCGGCGAGGCTACTCGGCGGCGGACAGCGCCTTCGCCCGCTCGCCGAACCATTTCTTCTGCGTTGCCTCGCGCACCAGCGCGCCGATCGCCGGTGAGTGCCTGCGGCCGCGCACGGTGACGAGATTGACCTCGCGCCAGAATTCCGGTTCGGTGATAGGCAAGGGCACCACGCCCGGATGCTTGGCGGTATGCTCGGGCATGAAGCCGAAACCGAGCCCGGCAGCGACCATTGCCAGCGTCCAATCGTCACGATCGCTCCAGTAGACCGGACTGACCGTGACGCCTTGCTCGGCGAGGATGGCATCCGCATAGCCCGCGAACTCGCAATTGTTGCGGTGGATGTAGCTTTCGTTGCTCATATCCTTCACCCGCACCGCGCGCTGGTTGGCAAGGCGATGGGCCAGGTGGACGGCCATCACCATCTGCTCTTGAAAGAGCGGCAGGGAGTGAACTTCTTCATCGGCGACGTTAGAGGGCAACGCATAGATCGCGGCTTCGATGTCACCCTCGAGCAGCCTTCGCCTCAGGCTTACGGCATCGGCGTCGCAAAGGTGCAGCTCGACGCCAGGATGATGCGCCCGCACGGCCGCGATGAGCTCGATGATCTCGTCCGGCGCGATCGTGCTCATGATGCCGACCTTGAGCGGCATCTTTTTCATATACACATACTGCTCGGCAATCTGCTTTGCCTGCCGCGAGTTCTCGAAAACGCCCTCGAGATACGTCTCGACCATGCGGCCGAGTTCGGTGAGGTGTGTAAAGCGGCGCTCGCGGTGAAACAGCGCCCCGCCGAATTCATCTTCCAGGAGCTTGATGGCGCGCGACAGCGCGGGCTGCGTCACATTGCACTGCTCGGCAGCGCGGGTGAAATTCAGTTCCTTCGCGACGGCCAAGAAGTATCTGACCTGGCTGATCTCCACTGCACGCTCCCTTACCGGACGCGCATACGGCACGACCCGCGTTGCCGGGTGATCTTACTAGTTGACCCAACGTCAAACAACCCGATCGGGCCGATCGAGATCCCAACGCCGACGGGTCTGACCTTCGGCTATCGAATCCATGTCTCAACGGCATTTCCGAAGCTTTGGGCGGCTCGCCATACTAATTCGCAGATCCAGAGCGGGGTTCTGCAGCCCATCTTTCGCAACCATCGGGCCAACTGCTCCCGCTGCTCAAACACAGGAAACGACGATGCTCAGTGGCAAGACAGCACTCATCACCGGCTCGACCAGCGGCATCGGCCAAGGTATCGCCGAAGCCTTCGCGGCCAAGGGCTGCAACATCGTCCTGAATGGCTTCGGCGATGCCGCCGAGATCGAGCTCCTCAGGGCGAAGCTTGCCGCCGACCATGGCGTGACCGTTCGTTACGACAATGCGGACATGAGCAAGGGCGGCGCGGTCACCGCGATGATGGACAAGGCGATCGCAGAATTCGGCGCGATTGACATCCTGGTCAACAATGCGGGCATCCAGCATGTCGCGCCGATCGACGATTTCCCGATCGAGAAATGGGAGGCGGTCGTGGCGATCGATCTGATGTCGTCGTTCTACACGATACGACGCGCCCTGCAGGCGATGAAGGAACGCGGATGGGGTCGCATCATCAACGTTGCGTCCGCCCATGCCCTCGTCGCCTCGCCCTACAAATCCGCCTATGTCGCCGCCAAGCACGGCGTTGCCGGCCTGACCAAGACAGTGGCTCTGGAAGTCGCCGAGCAAGGCATCACCGTCAACGCGGTTTGCCCAGGATATGTGCTTACCCCACTGGTCGAGAAACAGATACCGGACACGGCCAAGGCCCGCGGCATCACCGAGCAGCAGGTGATCAAGGATGTGCTGCTGGCTGCGCAGCCGACCAAGCAGTTCGTGACGGTGGAGCAGGTTGCGGCGCTCTGCCTGTTCCTGGCTTCCGACGATGCGGCCTCGATCACCGGCGCCATCATGCCGATCGAAGGCGGTTGGACCGCTCATTGAAGCCGGCAACCAGGAGTGAAACGACGATGAACAAGATCACCAGAAATCCCTCGACGTCGGCACCTCTGCCGGAGGCCGGCCGTGCGGCCGACGCTGCCGTCCAGCGCCAGACTGTCCTGGTGCTGCAGGGGGGCGGCGCGCTAGGAGCCTATCAGGCCGGCGTCTACCAAGCGCTGGTCGAAGGCGGGATCGAGCCGGATTGGGTCATCGGCACCTCCATCGGCGCCATCAACGCCGCGCTGATTGCCGGAAACGAACCGCAAGACCGCCTGTCGAGGCTGCGCGAATTCTGGGACGGCGTCAGCCGAAGCAGTCCGCTAGATGAGTTTTTCCGGATGATGGTTCCGAGCAACATCTTCGCCAATTTGGGCACGGTGATGCGCGGGATACCCGGCTTCTTCGAACCGAATCCAAGCGCCATGTTCGGGGTGAACCGGGAAGTGGGTGTTGAGAATGCCTCCTACTACACCACTGATCCGCTCAAGCGGACATTGAAGGACCTGATCGACTTCGACTATCTGAACCGCCGCCACACCCGGCTGACGGTTGGCGCCGTCAACGTCAACACCAGCGAACTCAAATACTTCGACACCCGAGAGATGACACTATCGGCGGCCCATATCATGGCCTCCGGCGCTCTGCCGCCCGCGTTTCCAGCGGTCTGCATCGATGGAGAGCCCTACTGGGATGGCGGGATCTATTCGAACACGCCCATCGAAGTCGTGCTCGACGCGCGTCCGCGCCGTGATGCGCTGATCTTTGCCGTCAACATGTGGCAGCCCCGCGCCACCGAGCCAAAATCGATCTGGGAGGTCATGGGCCGGCAGAAGGACCTTCAATATGCCAGCCGGGGCCGGAGCCACGTCGCCCGCCAAGAGCAACTGCATCGTCTGCGGCATGTGGTGCGCGAGATGGGAAGGCTCGTCCCCGACGAGTTGCGCGAGGATCCGATGTTCAAGGAACTCGCATCCTACGGCTGTCCATCGGTCATGCATCTGGTGCGGCTGCTTTCACCGCGTCTTGACGGCGAGGACCACACCAAGGACATCGACTTCACCCGCTCGGGCATCCGCACCCGCTGGCTGGCGGGATACGAGCACGGGCAGCGCGTTCTCACTGAAAAGCCGTGGGAGTGCGAAGTCGACATGTTGCAAGGCATCGTGATCCACGAATCGCAGGAATGAACGCTGCCCGTGAATGAACGGAGAACTCCGATGCAGATCATTATTCCGGGGAAGCGGCTTATTCCGGAAGCGGTGCTTGCCAACAACGCAGCTCTCTTCCGCACGATCCCTGAAACACCCTCGCACCGCGACAGGTCGCTGCACCGCGTGGTCGTCGTCGGCGGTGGCGCGGGAGGGCTGGAACTGGCAACCCGCCTTGGTCGCAAGTTCGGCAACCGACGGCTTTCCGTTACGCTTGTCGACCGCAGTCGCACCCATATCTGGAAGCCGCTTCTGCATGAGGTGGCGTCCGGTGCCTTGAGCGCATCGCACGACGCCGTCGAATATATCGCCCATGCCAGTCGCAATCATTATCGCTACCGCATCGGCGAAGTCGTCGGCGTCGACCGTGCAAAGCGCCAGGTCTTCGTGGCGCCGAGCTTCGATGACGACGGAAGCCAGATCATACCTCCGCGCGTTCTTGGCTACGACACCCTGGTCATGGCCGTCGGCAGCCTCAGCAACGATTTCGGCACGCCGGGAGCTGCCCGTCACGCAATTGCGCTCGATACGGCCGAGCAGGCCGCGCGATTCAACAAGCGGATGATCGACGCTTGCCTGCGCGCCAACGCGCAATACGAGCAGTTGTCGCCCGGTCAGCTTCATTGCGTCATCGTCGGCGCTGGAGCGACCGGCGTCGAGCTGGCCGCGGAACTGCACAAGTCGATGCGGGAAATCGCCTCGCACAATCTCGACAACATCGATTTCGACAAGCTGATCCGCATCACGATCATCGAAGCCGGGCCGCGCATCCTGCCAGCTCTGCCAGAACACATGGCGTGCGCTTCGGCGCAACTGCTGATCAAGTTGGGCGTGCAGATTCGATGCGGCATCAAGGTCACCGAAGTGACGGAGGACGGCGTCCGGCTCGGCGAAAAACTGTTCGTGCCGGCCGAACTTGTGGTCTGGGCCGCAGGGATCAAGGCGCCTGATTTCCTGAAGAGCCTCGATGGTCTCGAGACAGACCGCATCAACCGCCTGATTGTGGACGAGACCTTGCGCGCTGTCGGAGACGAGAACGTGTTTGCCATTGGAGACTGCGCGAACTGCGTCCTGCCGGGCGAAGACAATGCCTTGCCGCCCCGGGCCCAGACAGCTCATCAACAGGCCGATCACCTGGTGAAGGCAGTTGCCGCGCGCCTCGCTGGCCAGACCCCACCGGCATTCCGCTATCGCGACTATGGTTCCCTTGTCTCGCTCGCCGATTATGGCGCGTTCGGCAGCCTCGTTGGCGGGCTGAAGATCGAAGGTCTGCTCGCCAGGCTCGTCTATCGCTCGCTTCACAAGATGCATCTGAAGGCAGTGCACGGCCTCGCGAAGACGGCACTGGTTGCGATCGGCGAGATGATAGCGAGGCCTGCCAGGCCTCGGATCAAGCTTCACTAGCGGCGGAGGCGCTGCGATGGAAAAATATGATGTTGTGATCCTGGGCGGCGGCAATGCCGGAATGGGCGTGACGGTCGCGACGCGAGCCGCCGGGCTGTCGGTGGCGATCATCGAGCCACACGATCTCGGTGGCACCTGTCCCAATCGCGGCTGCACGCCGAAGAAGGTGCTGGTCGCGGCGGCCCATGCGCTCGATGAGATCGGCAAGGCCGATCGTCACGCGATAATTGTCGATAAGCCGCGGCTCGACTGGGCGGCGTTGATCGAACGGGAAAAGGCGATTATCCGCGAAATACCGTCCCGACTGTCCGGATTGATGGCCAGGCGCGGCGTCGATGTCATCTCCGGCGAGGCCACGTTCATCGGCAGCAATGCGATCCGCGTCAATGACCGGGAGCTTGAGGCCAAAAACATCGTCATCGCGACCGGCTCCAAGCCTCGTCCTTTGCCGATCCCGGGCGCACATCTCCTCACCATTTCCGATGATATCCTGAACGATCCGGTGCTGCCTCGCGCCGTGGTCTTTGTGGGCGGCGGCGTCATCGCGTTCGAACTGGGCCACGTCTACGCACGCGCCGGCGTCGACGTCACCATCATCGAGGCGCTGCCGCAACTGCTCGCGGGCTTCGACGAGGACGCAGTTGGGCAGCTTCGCGGAGAAAGCGAGCGGCTGGGTATAGGCATCCATACCAAGGCTTGGGTCAAAAGGATCGATGAGGCCAATGGACGATTGCGGGTGAGTTTCACGAAGGACGGCATCGAACGCCTGGTGGAAGCGGACCGGGTCGTCAACTGCGCCGGGCGCGTGGCCAATGTCGAGGGCATCGATCTCGGCGCCGGCGTCATCGTGCATCGCGAAGGCCGCATCGAAATCGACGATTGTCTGCGCTCGCGTTCAAACCCCGATGTTTATGTTTGCGGCGATACGGTGTGGAACTCGCCCCAGCTTTCGCCAATAGCGACTTACGAGGGCGCCATCGTCGGCCGCAACATCGTCGACGGTCCGAAACACCGTCCGAATTACACTCATATCCCCGCCTCCCTCTACACCGTCCCGACCCTTGCCGGTGTGGGGCTGACCGAGGCCAAGGCGAGAGAGCAAGGGCTGCGCGTCAAGGCCCACGTCAATGACATGAAGGATTGGCTGTCCGCGAAAACCTATGCAGAGACCATCGCGTGGTCGAAGATCATTGTCGAGGAAAACACGGGCAGGGTGGTCGGCGCTCACGTCGTGGGCCATGCCGGCGAGGAGCTGATCCATATCTTCGCGCTTGCCATGAAGCACGGCATCACGGCATCGCAACTGTCCGACATGGTCTACTGCTTCCCGACTTTTTCGGCGGACATCAAGAACATGATGTAACACGCTGGTGGCAGGCGGCGAATAGAACGTGAACCTGGCATGCGCCGATGCACCTAGGGTATCGAAACCATGCAGGAAAAGCATGGCAATTGCCGAGGGGTTCCGGTGATAGGCTGCGTGCGACGTGTGAAAGTGCAGAGATGGCCGCCGACGACCAGGCAATGACATTCGAGCAGTCCGTTCAGGCCGCCATCGAACTTGATGCGCCTCTCAACGAACGATTGGCGGTGATTGCCGCGGCGGTTCGGCACCTGAACTCCGAATTCGCGGACGCTGTAGATCGACTGGTGGACCGTCTCGAGAGACAGGGGGCAGGGGCTATGGCGCCGACCGCCGGCGATGCCATGCCCGGCTTCCTGCTGCCCGACGACGAGGGCAAGCTTGTCAGCCTGACAGATGTCCTTGCCAAGGGGCCAGCCGTTATCACCTTTCAGCGCGGGCATTGGTGCCCCTACTGCCGCTTGAACGCCATCGGCATTGTTGAGGTGCAGCGCCAGATTTCCGAGTTGGGAGGCCAAGTGGTCGTGATCATGCCGGAGCGGCGCAAGTTCGCCAAAGCGATGAAAGCCGCGGTCGGCGCGCAGTTTCCGTTCCTGATCGATATGGACAACGGCTATGCTTTGTCCCTCAATCTTGCGATCTGGGTCGGCGCCGAGATGGAGCGGCTGATGGGCCTTGGGCTCGATCTGCCAAACTATCAAGGCAACAGCAGTTGGTTCCTGCCCATACCCGCGACGTTCATTGTTGGAACGGACGGAATCATCAAGGATCGCTTCGTTGATCCAGACTACCGCCTGCGGATGGACACAGACGACTTGATCTCCGCCCTCAGGAGGGCTCGCTGACGCCGAAGGATGACCAGTCGGCCGACCTCAAAAGGTTGAGCAACGTCATCGCGACTGGCGAACGGTGCCTGCCAGCAACCGCGTATACGGAGACAGTTCGCGAAACGTCGAGATCACGAAGCTTGAGCCGACGCGTGTTCGCGGACCGCGGTGCCGTGAGCGAGACAAAGCCTATTCCAGCGTTGGCCTCCAACAATGCAAGCAGATCCTGGTCGGTCTCCACTTCGTGCGCAGTTCGAGGCGAATAGCCTTTTGCGGAAAGGCACCGCGACAATTCCTCGCTCGTCTCCCAATCGATCCGGCTGAGCACAGGCTCTGCTGCAAGCTGAGCCAGCGCCACATCGGCCTCATTTCGGCGCGCGAGCGGATGATCTGAATTAACGGCGAGTTCGATCTCTTCCTGAAACAGTGGCCAAGTGTCGAGGCGGTCCCAGGCCGGCCCCAACGCACCGGCAATGGCCAGCTCGGCACTCCCGTCTTTCAGCGCATCGATCACGGCGCTCGGCGAACCACGGCTGATCTTGAGATGCGCTCCTGGATAGGCCCGGAAAAGCTCGGTGAAGGGCGAGACCAGCAGCGCAATATTGATGCTGTTGGAAATCGTGACGTTGAGCGGCGCGACGTCACTGCTTTGCACTGCCTTGGCAAGTGATTTGGCGGAAGTGGCTGCGTCATAGCACTGTTGCAGCAGGGGCAGCATACGCCGGCCAAGTTCCGTCAAGTGAGAATGCTGGCGCTCTCGCCGAAGGAGCTCGCCGCCCAGCTCGTCTTCGAGCGTCTTGATCGCACGCGTCAATGCCGGCTGAGTGACGTTGCACTCTTCGGCGGCTTTGGTGAAGTTCAGCGTGGTGGACAGGGCCAGGAAATAGCGGACCTGTTGCATCTCCATGAACCTTCGCCCCCTCAGCGAAATCCGATTCGTCAGCATAGCTAGTTTGCGGCTATGCTAACGCAACCGATAATCCAAGCAAGGCGGGCGACGGTTCGCTGAGGTGTAGCCCGCGCGAACCAGTGCAACGCCGGCTCAAAATTGGTCATTTTACCGGTCGTCACAATGTTACAAAACTTGAATTAAGTTATCGATTTTATTGTAGTTGACTAGAGTTCAATCCTCTCGGGCTGCACCAGTCGCGATTGCCGACTGTGGTAGCAATGATTGGATGATTCGGAAAACTGTTCCGGTCGCGATTTTTTGTATGGACTAAGATCTTGTTTTTATTGTGAAAAACAGTATTGGCTCGGGCGCCTTCCTACCCAGCTCGCTTGACTTCGCCAGAGCGGATTGCTGCTCTGCATAGTTCGGCTTATGGGATAGTCGCGGGCCAAGCCATTTCTCACGATAGTCATCCGGTGTTAGGCCGTAATGGACGCCGAGATGGCGCTTCAACGATTTGAACTTCTTCCCGTCTTCAAGACAGATGATGTAGTCGGGAAACACCGAGCGCTTTGGATTGACCGCTGGCTCCTGGGCCGGTTTCTCAGGTGCGACCGGATTGCCCGACGTTCGCGAGCGAGGAATTCACACTCGCAATCAAATCCGAAAGAGACGCAACCGGCACTGGATTTTTGCTGACATAGGCGGACACGATGTCCGCAGTGAGCTCGATCAACTGACCTCGGTTGTTCACAATTTCTTCCGACATGCGATGTCTCCTGCTGTATAACTAGCCTTTACCGGCTTTGTTGAGAAATGCCAGTGCAGCCGTAACAGTCCGCGTCAGATTGCGCGCCCGCGCCGCTCTTTGCGGTGAAGCGCCGGAGGACGAGTCCCTGGATATGGCATTCCCTCGTCATAGGTGAAACGCGCGCCCGGTTCGAAGCTGATCTGCGCTAAAGCTCGGCTCAGATTGGCCTCACCCAAATGACCGCCCGACTTCATCTGCCTTTCATCCACTTTGCAAGAGCAAGCCCTGCTCCTTGGCCGCAGCCTCAAATGCGGCGCGGGCATCATCGGGTGTCAAATCCCCGGCCAGCGCTGCCAGACAAACCCGCACTGCTCCGTTCCACGTACCTCCGCGCTTGGGCCACTCGAGCAGGTTCTCAGCGGCCGCCTGCACGTTGTTCACCTCATAGCGCACATCACGATGACTTGCCTTCACAGCGACCGGAGGGGCGAACCAGAGGGTGCCGTGGGTGCGCATCTATTCGTGCAAATCGAAGACCAAGGACGAGCCGATGCTGGTTGCCAAGAAACAATAAGCTCGGCAAGCTGGCAGTCCGTCTCGGTCAGATCAGGGGCAGCTTTTCGAATGACCGCGATGGTTTCCTTAACCGAGATCAGATCGTCAATTTGCGCGTTTCGAAGTGCCCAACGGACAAGCTCTTTGCTCGTGCCTGCCGACCTGCGATCAACCTGGACGTCCACCAGCCCTCACTCCAAGGCCCGAACAGAACGAACCATCGTTGGAGCAGCGCCGACAGAAATCAAGGGTCATTTCGCGCGGTCCTCGGAATTCTTTGCGGGCATCAGTTCGCGCCCCATCGCAGTCAAGCCGCAAATACAGCTACGAGCCCCGCAGCTAGGCTAGTTTACGTCCATAAACAGCAAGCGATTGATTCTATTGAGTGAATCGTGGCTTTGCGCAAGCAAGGCCCGGCGGTTTCAGGTATCTTGGATCATGCCACTGATTCCAAAGTCCTGCCACCGCCGGCGCCGACAATGCGCCAAGAACGCACCGTCCAAGCGAGTATATTCGATGTTTTCGCCACGCACGAGATCGGCCACGAGCTGAAGACGATGTCGCGATGGTTGGATGAACATTGCGATCTGCTTGGCTTGGTGGCCCATGATTTGGTGCGGGTCGGTGTCAAGGCCACTGGACGGCGCGGGCTGCCTGCCGAGGCGGTGCTGCGTTGCGCACTTCTCAAGCAATACCGGCAGCTGAGCTATCAGGAGCTGGCGTTCCATCTCGAGGACTCAGCCTCGTTCCGCGCCTTTGCCCGCCTGCCATTGTCATGGAGCCCGCAGAAATCGGTGCTGCAAAAGACCGTCAGCGCGATCCGGCCCGAGACCTGGGAGCAAATCAATCGGATACTGCTGTCGAGCGCTCGGCAGGCAAAGATCGAAGACGGTGCAATAGTGCGGCTGGACAGCACCGTGACCTCGGCCCTCATGCACGAGCCGAGCGACAGCAGTCTGCTTTGGGATGCTGTGCGGATCATGGTGCGTCTGCTGAAGAAGGCTGACGCCTTGATCGGTGGTACTGGTCTGGAATGGCGCGATCATTGCCGCGCCGCCAAGAAGCGCGCCCGCAAGATCCAGTTCACGCGCGGTCGACCCAACCGGGTCCAACTCTACCACGAGCTGATCGCAATCACTCGCGCGACCTTGGCCTATCTGGAGCAGGCGAGCGAGCGATTGGCCGTGGCGAGCACACCGTCCATCGCTTTGTGGCAGATCCAGGTCCGTCACTATCGGCCGTTGGTCGAACGCATCATCAGACAGAGCGAGCGGCGCGTGTTGGCCGGCGAACCGGTGCCGGCCAGCGAGAAGCTGGTCAGCCTGTTCGAAGAGCATGCCGATATCATCGTCAAAGGCAGCCGCGACACCGAGTACGGCCACAAGCTCAACTTGACCACCGGCAGGAGCGGCATGATCCTCGATCTGGTGATCGAAGCAGGCAACCCGGCCGACAGCGAGCGCTTGCTGCCGATGCTGGAGCGCCATGTCGATATCTGGGGCCAAGCGCCGCGGCAGGCGGCGGCCGATGGCGGCTTCGCCACCCGCGCCAACCTGGCTGCAGCGAAGGCGTGGGGCGTCTCCGACATGGCCTTCCACAAGAAAGCTGGCCTCAGGATCGAGGATATGGTCAGGAGCAAGTGGGTCTATCGCAAGCTGCGCAACTTCCGCGCCGGCATCGAGGCCGGCATCTCATGCCTGAAGCGTGCTTACGGTTTGGCGCGTTGCACCTGGCGCGGCCTCGATCACTTTAAGACCTACATCTGGTCCTCGGTCGTGGCCTTCAACCTCGTCATCTTCACCCGCCTCAAGCCGACCTGAACTGCCCCCCGGGATCGCAGGTTGCCCCGCGCCGACCCATGCCGGACGACACCGCGCACGCCGGTGACACTATTTTGGCGACAAACAGCACTCTTCGACCCGTCCGCGCCCGTCAAGGCACTTTCAATCGCGCGCAACTCATTGTAAACGCACCGAAATACGAACGTTTATGGACGGAAACTAGGCTAGTACGTCGCCCAAACCTAACCGCAAATGGCTAGTCTTGCCTGGATCACAAAGCGGGCGGACTATTGTCGGCCAAGAATGCGCCATTCCGTGATCGATTTTGCGACGGCAGGTGCTGCTCATTTTTGACCTCAGCCACGGGCGGTTGCCCACTCTTAGGAAAAGGCCCGTTCTGGATCGCTTGGGGCGATCGCTCGCTCCCGCAGCTGTGAGCAAAGTTCAGTCCACGACGGATCAGAAACGAAACTGCTCAGACCTCCACAGGCATCAGCGAAAGGCATATCGCCGAAGCGGTCGATGACCTCGCTGCTTTCGCCTATGCTGCCCTTTCGGATTGACTCGAATGGATCCTCATCACATTCAATGACGCGATGCCCCCAAGCTCCTGGCACATCATCGCTCGCGAGAGCGCGTCGAAGGTCCGCATCCATGTCCGCGGTCTCTAGAGCCCGACAAATGACGTAGCGCATCAGGGGATAGTAGACCGGCTGGTGACTGCCTCCGAGCGCGCGCACGCCGGGCAGGATCGACAGGACCAGAAACATAAGGAGCAGGTTCGGAACAAGGCTGCGGTTCGCCAGCCGCTCAATGATATCGGGAGCCGCGAAGCGAGCTACCTTCGTTCTGGTCGCCAGATTGATGAGTTCTCCACCCACCATGCGCAGCGGCAGGCGTTTTCCGTTTTCATAGTACCAAAAGAAATCGGTACCGCGCGCGAGCCAGCCACCCCAGGGGCCAGCCGCCAGCCTGTCGATCTCGTTAAGGATATTCAAAGCCAGCTTTGGGTTTTCCAGCAACCTCGTACGCAGCCAGGAACCCTGGTCTGACAGGTGGTCCGCCACTAGGTCGGCAACATCCTCATCGTCGATTTGCAGGAAGGCAAAGCTCTCTCCGAATAGTTTTGGCCAGAGGATGCGATTGGCTGCCTTGACGGCATGCGCAGGTCGCTCGAACTGCGTCTTCGGCAGAAGGCTGCGAAGCAGGGCGAGGGCGTCTCCCTCGGCATTTGGCTCCGCTGGCACCAGCTCGAACCGGTATGATCCAGGCCCGGTCAGAAGGCTGTATCCGATCATGCGGCTTCGGCTAAGACCGAAGACGTTGACCGGCTTCCCGTCAAACGTGATCCAGCCTGGCCCCTTGCGGGGCTTTTCAACGAGACTCACCGTTGAAACGGCATAGGAAACGTAGGTCGAGCAGCCATGCGCCGAGAGGCCAAGCAGGCTGAAGATGTGCGTGTAATAGGCCTCTGGCTCCGTGAGGAGAAACAAATGCGGGCCGGTCTGCAACACGCGGCGTTGTTCTAGATCTTTGCATATTTGGGAGACGGCGTTGGTCGGCAATCCGTTTCGCGTTCCCGCGTTCCTGATCGTGTCGAGCAGCCTGGCAAACGCGCGGCTGCGAATTTCGGGTTCCGGTTTCTGGGCAGGCGCTTCGAACAAGCGGGACGCATAATCGCGGAGCGGGCGGCAGTGATAGGAGCGCGTCCAAGGATAGAGCGTCGCCAGAGAGTCCAGCACCGCCTGCTTGGCGCCTGCGTCGGTCGCTAGCTCGTCCACCTCACGGTTCATCCTTTCGCTGCGCGATGCCGATGCTCAATGCAGGAATGCTGATAAGCAGCACCACGCCGAATCCGAAGAAGATTGTCGAAGGACATACACTCTCGCCTATAACGCCAGCGATGCTGAAAATCACCAGTCCGAGCGCAACAGCGAGACTGTGCATGACGCCCTTGGCCCTGCCCAATACATTGTCAGGCATACGCGACTGCAGTGTGACCTCGATGCTCACCCGGCCCAGATTGTAGAGAAACCCGAGCGTGGCGAAGACGATCAATGTCCAGGGCGCCCATAAAGTGATCAACGACATCAACGCGAGCGCCGTTGAGGCCAACAGCATGAGGTGCAGTATAGGACCACTTATCGCTCGTGTCAGCCTGACGAGAACAGCCGCTCCAATAACCGAACCAGCCGACCACGCGGCCTCAAGGTAGCCGAAATCGGCGGCGGTGCCTTGCTGCTCTTCCAAGACGAAGCTTGATCCTATCACCGTGACCAGCACTGCGCTTCCATAGAGAAGGGCATAGGCGGCAAATAGACGAAGTTGATGCCTGTCCATGTTCGGTAACAGGCCTTTGGCCGTTCTGACACCTTGCGGGAGGCGGCCTGGCCGCATCCAGGAGAGTGAGCCGGCTGAAACTAGGAACAACAGGGCGAGCACCATGAACGTCAGGGCAGGCGAGCGCCCACCCAGCAACGACCCGGCAAGCAACGCTGCGCCGAGGCTGCCAGACTGCATGGTGAAAAACACGGTGGAACTCGTGCTCGCAAGTTCGGCGGCTTGCGTCATGAGCGGGATCATTGCTTGCGAAGCGGTCAGCGCGACACGATCGCAAATCGAAAAGAGCGCCGCTGACACGCAGAGTGTTAAAAAGGTGTCCAGATACAGCAGCGTACACGCCGTAGTGAGCAAGACGGCAAAGCGACCGAGGTCGGCCGCGATGTTCAATCGCTGTCGGTCAAACCGGTCCGCTGCCAGGCCGGCCAGAGGGCTTACGACGAATTCGACAAGGCTGACGGTCGCAAGCAGTGTCGCCACGCCGGCGCCTCCATAGCCTGCTGCGACAACAGTCCAGGCGGATGCGATGTAATAGCCGTTTCGCCCGACTGCCGCTGATAGCGTGCTGGCCAGGAATCCAAGCCACAGCCGGGACTGGGTGCTTGTTCTGTGGTCGGCGTGAATTTGAATTGCATTTGACAAGGGCTGCGCATCCAATCGGCGCTTGTCATATCCACTGCCCAGATTGCCGCTTAACTATCACGCGTGATTTTTCAGTTCGTTGCTGAAATCAGCGGAAGTATTAATCAAATCGTTGACCGGCGGCGGTATTCCGTCGGACTGACGCCGAACGCCCTCTTAAAGGCGATCGTGAAATGGCTTGAGCTGCCGAACCCACATTCCAGCGCGATCTCCGTCGCCGACATGTTGGTCGATCGCAGCATGTCGGCGGAGTGATCCAGTCGACGCCGCGCGATGAACGCGTGTGGCGTCATCCCGGTAGATTGCTTGAAAGCCCTACTGAAATGGAAACGGCTGACACCGACTTCCTTTGCCAGATCGGCGAGGGTAGGTGTCTCGTCCGACGAGGATTCGATCATTGCGATCGCTCGTTTGAGATCGAAGGCTGACAACCCGCCTTTCGCCGGCTCGTGATAGTGGCCGTTGCGCCTGACCATCTGAACGAGCAAGTGCATCGCCTGGCTCTCGACCATCGTCACGCTGATCGGATCGGGCTGCCTGAGCTCGATGGCGATCCGCTGCAAAGCCATCTCCACCGTGCTGTCCCGAAATCCGATCGAAGCCGGCAGGTCGCACGAGCGATGGCGCACCATCTCGCCGAACGCTTCGTCGGTAAATCCTTTTTCAATTGAGACGAGCAGGTAGGCGGCCGTGGGTTCTCCCTCGTCCCACCCCGTCCAATCACTGCCGGCAGGCATATGGATTACCGAGCCAGCCCGCCGCGGCGAAAACGAGATCCTACGCCCGTCGACGAAATCCTCGCCGCGGCTTGCCGCCCCTTTCAGGTTCATCAGGAATATATGGCCCGGGAACGAAATTGCTGTTTCCTGGCGCTCCAGACCAGTTCTCCTGATCAAGTCAGCCCGCACGTTGCCCCAGCTCTCATGTTGGTGTGTAAGCGTCTGGTGCTGTGAACGGCGGATCTTGTTCGGATCGAGGCAAGGGGTGTCCACGGATGGGAGCAGCTTTCATACTAAGAGTAGCCCGCCCTCCGGTGTTGTGCCTAACCATAGGTTGCTGGACAAATCACAACTAACTCAGGATTGGTAGAAGATGTGACTTTAGTAAAAAAATGGCAATCTCAGGAAAGCCGATCGTGTTCAGTAGGCCTAACAGTACCCCGGCCAAGACTCGAAGCAGTTTGAAACATTAGACCACTCTTAATTGAGTGGAGTTTTCTCATTGATCTCTTGGCATCTCACCAAAGCGATGGTGCGGGAGGCAAGTGCGATGCGAGGGCTCAACAATTTTCTGGCCGAGTGCGACCAAGGACCACGGATCAACCAACTAGCAGGGTTTTTTGCGGCAACCGCAGCGGGCAAAAGCGGGATGCCAGTTCGCAAGCCTCAGGCCGACCCCCGCCTCCTGCCCAGCGATGAACTCCTGCGCGATCTCGTTCGCCTGCACGCCGCCCGGCAAGGCTTCTTCGACCAGCACTATCACGGCAGCATTCCCTACAGACTGGAAGAGGAGTGTCGGATGGCCTACGCGGTGCTGAACTATGCCCGGCGCCGTCGTGCTGCGCTGTCGCTGTACAGTCTTGGAACGGCGGAAGGCACGATGGCCAGAACACTGTCCGAATTTTCGGATGGCCAGATTGTTTCGCTGTCCTGCAGCCCGAACCCCGAGAACTACAAATCCTTCATGGCCTATGGCGAACCGGCCCACGCCGAATTCTTCATCGGCCCGTTCCACTGGTTGACCAAGGATGCGCTCGGATCGGATCGGCGGCTGACGAAATTCACGCGAGGCTTCGACGTCATCCTGGAGGACACAACCTTCCAGATGTATTCGCCTAACAGGCCCAAGCAGATCGAGTTTGTGACCCAGCACCTCAAGGACGGCGGCATCTTCGTCTTCGTCGAAAAATTCAGGGCGGCCGATGAAAGCGACTACCAGCGTCGAGAGTACCAGAAGGATTATGGCTTCAAGGCGAGGTACTTTCCCCCAGACGAAATCGCAAAAAAGAAAACGGACGTCCTCGGGACCATGTTCAACAATGAGGTGACGCTGGCAGAGATGGCGCGCTCAGTAGGTGCGCATTTCAAGTACTGCACGATGACGTGGAACAGCGGCAATTTCTGCAGCCTTGCTGCCAGCAACAGCAAGGAAAATCTCGACCTCTACGCTTCACAGATGTCAGCGCCCGCCATTCCGCATGAATATGTCTACGAGACCAGCGTATCTGACGCAGCGACGATCGGCACGACGGACAATCCGATGTGACGCAGCCGTGGAGTGGCAGCTGCGCGAGGCTTCAGGCGGGCAGGCGAGACTATTGATCCGCCAGAGTGCCGCCTGTCCGCAATACGGATCCGATCGCATGGCGGTGAGACAGGCGCCTCCTGCAGCGATGGTCACGAAGCTCGAGGGACATGACGCGGAACGGGAACGCCATCCAGTTGCTGACCTACGCTTTTGCGGCCGTGGATCACGGCAGCATGCGTCAGGCCGCAAGAGCGCTGAGGGTCCAGGAATCCTCGGTCAGCCGCAACGTCGTCAAACTCGAACAGCAGCTCGACATCCAGCTGTTCGAGCGCGATGTGCGCGGCGTTTGCTTGACGAAGACAGGCCGCGCCTGGATCGAAATCGTGCGGGCTCACTACGACGGCCTGCTCGATGCTTTCGCCGAGCGTGTGCGCGATAACAAGGATGCCAAGACACTCAGGATTGGGCTGTGCTGGGTTACAGGAGGAGAATTCCTCAAACGCCTCATCGAGCGTTTCGGCAAGCTGTACCCGGACGTAAGGCTGACCATTGAGGATGTCCCATCGGGCCAGTGCCTTTCTGCAATACGCCGCAGACGCTTCGACCTTGTGTTCACACATCACATTAGCACCGCCAAATTCTGCAGCAGCGAAGTGTTCTGGCAAGAGCGCCTCTTCGTGCTCCTGCCGTCCTGTCATTCTCTTGTCGAGAGGCCGGTGCTCAGATGGTCCGACCTCGCGGACATGCCTCTGCTCGTCCCGGTCGGGCTGGAAGGGCCGCCGTCGGACCTGCGCCTGCTCGAACGCATTGCAACCGATGGCGGGCCGGCCATTCATAAGTGTCGCGCGAACCAGGCGACGGTCATCTTCCAGGTGGGTCTGGGGCAAGGCGTCACTTTGGCCGAGGCGAGCTATGCCAGGACAGTCGCCACCGATTCTGCCCTGTGGAAGCCGCTTCGCGGGAAAAACAGCGTCAGTTCGATCAGGGGCGTGTGGCTAGAATCGAATCCAAAGCGTGCCGTCCTCCGGTTCGTCGGGCTCGCCAAGAACATGGCGGAGGGAAGTCCAAGACGGAGACGCGCGAAGCCTGCAGAGTTATTCCGGGGGCTACGCCCAGCTAGCCGAAATGCGACTTGAGTCGCAGGGCGCCGCCGATGAGATGGAACCGTCGACTGCATGGCGGCAGCATCTATCAATCGGAACGAACGTCTTGTTTCTGGAAGCGGCATTTTGGGGGGGGCCGTACAACTCATTCCAGGCGCTTGGGAGGCGACCAAGCCACGAAGGCCGAGACGTCTCAGCCTGCTTGGGTAACTGCAACGTTCAGCGCCCATAGATACGGTTCCGGAACCTCACTTTACGATCTCGGTCGAGCTGCTTGACTTTCTCGCTGAGCCGCATCGATGGACGCCCGCTCCCCATCCCGCAGACGGTTCATCTCGCGGGTGAACTCGTCGCAGCCCATCAGGGGGCCTTGGCGAAAGTGTGGGTTGCCAGCGCAGATTGCGGCGAGCCCCGACTGAGTGCAGCAACGAGCGTCGCGATAGTTTGGTCGGCCAGCATTAGAGTCTCGGTTTTCTCTGCTTGGGCGCATTGGGCGAGCAGTTTTATCCGCCTACGTCGATCCACGCGGGTGCGGGATGGCTCGGCTTTTCCCATCCACGGGTCTCGACATCGACATCAGCAGCTTGAATGGCGTCCGTCAGCGGTGGGCTTACAAGCAGGTGGTCCATGCGTCGGTCGTAGCCGCCGCGATAAGAGAAGTCTCGAAAGGTGTAGATGCCCTTGCCCGGGCGGATCCGGCGTATCGCGTCCACCGAGCCCATGCTCAGCATGCGTGCGTATAGCAGTCGCGCTAGCACATGCCCTTAGCGACGTCCTCGATCAGCTTGACAATCAAATTGCGAAACCGCTCGTCGGAACTGTCTCCTATATTTCCAACTTCCTCGGACACCATACCGGGTGAGGAAACCGACCCTCCCCACTTAGCTGTACGTTGACTGTGAATGCCCTTCTGGCTGTCTTCTTCAATCCTGGCTTTCGGTAGATTTGGAACCGAACAGAAGGCGTTAACGCTTTGGCCTAGCGGCGCGCTGTGGTGTCTATGTCGATGGCCATCTCGCCCGCCACCTCTGATTTGGCTGCTTCCAGCGATGCAACAACGACCTCGTTTAGCCAAGCCCTGGGTGCCAAAGTCCACGATTGGGGCATTGGCATCCTCCTCCTCCTGGTCACGGCCCTTCTCGCCGCGCTCAAGGGCTTCTTTGAACTTAGCCATCCTAATCGCCTCCGACTTTGTCGGCGCCTGAAGCCGGTCCGCAAATCGGCCAGGGCTCTACCAAGCAATAGAACGCATGTTATCGAAGTGCGTTGCGTTGGCCTGGCTTCTGTGCTTGCCGCGACCTGTCGTCGACCCGGCTCGCCGAAAGGTCGTTGCTGATGACGGTTACAGCGACGCGCCCTTCAAGAAAGTCCTCGCGGCGGATTAGGCAGCAGCTCGGCAGGCCGCGGCTTCCCTGCGTAAGGACCTCTCCCTTGGTCGCGTCCTCAAACAAACCAATCGTTCCGATGCTGTCTCAGACGTAGCCGCGCGTTAGATCGTTCGAAACTTCTTTGCGCAGCTTTCAGACACAATTCAGAAACAGTCCAGAAAAACTCCAGAAATCGTTCGAGCGTAGAATTGGCCGGAGAGGGTCGATCGTCGGCTGCAAGCATTGCAGCACTTGTTCGGATTGGCGACAAGCGATGCGAAGGTTCTCGATCAGCTTGATGGGTGCGTTGCTTGGCGTATCGCTCGCCACCGGCCCTGTTGAAGCCGGCCAGGCCAAGGTTGCGACGACCCGGGCCGACGTTGTGCCAATCTCGGCCGCCAAGTCGACGAAGCCCTCGAAACCCATGCCGCGGCAACGCAGGTCACCGCGGCGAAAGCACTGCAAAGAAAGGGAAACCGGTTCTGCGCCAATAAGAAGGAGGCGCAGGGAATCCGGATGCTCGCGAACGCTCTGAGGCTGCTTGGCGTGACACCGATCGATCCGGATGCAGTGACACCCAAAACCGACCTGCATAATAAGGAGAAAAAGCCATGAAAAAGTCCCTCCTCTCCGTCCTCGGTCTAGCCGTTGCCCTGGCTTTCTCGATGCCGGCTCCCGGTGACGCCGCCGCGACCAAGACGACCGCTCCGGCTGCCTCGACCGACACGACCATGACACCCGCGCCGGCCACAACTACGGCCAAGAAGCCGCACCAAAAGGACGTAACGAACAAGAAGGCTTGCAAGCCGACCAAGACGCACAAGTGCCCGGTGAAGCACAGGAAGCATAGGAAGCACGCTGCGAAGGCTGCAGCGCCAACAACGGCAGCGCCAAAAACAGCCTATTGAGCTCCGCCATGTCGTGAAAAGGCCGTTCCATCTGTATTCACATGAGACGGCCTTTTTCTTTTCTTGCTGGCACGAAGCACGTCGACGGAACGTTCACTTATCGAAATGTGTTGCGATAGCGGTCGGTCAGCCTTCGTGGGTTTCGGGCGCCGGCCGGCGTACGAAAGTCCCTGAGGAAGGAACCCGCGGGCCAAAGGCGACGGCTATGGGAGATTTCGATCTGCGGCTGATGTCGGCGATTGCTGGGGCGTCGCCAAGGAGGGCGGCAATGGATGCGGACAGGCAGCTTCGTTGGGCCTCCGCGCGGTATTGTCAGTCGGGTGAGGGGCTAGGGCGTGGCCCCCGTCGGCGTCGATGATCACGTGGGGCGCGCATGGAGAAGGGGATGGGGCATCGTCGGGCTCCTTGTTGAGGAAGCCCGTCATGCTCTGGCCCTGCGGAACCCCGCTCAGGGCAGGCGCAATGACCAGTTCCTGATCTCTACCTCACCGCGGGCGCCCATCCCGCGCAGCGGGTTCGTTCTCCGGCTCCGAAGAGGACATTGCTCTTTTGCGCCGCAAGTCGGACATATATAGACCAGCGTCGCTGTGAGCTTGAAACGGACCCTCAAAAGTCAGAATCGACAGCCGAATAGACCTGCCGAACAGCACACGCGCTCAGCTGAAAAGACAAGCACTCGATAGGTCGGTCCTACGAGCCGCGCAGGCCTGATTGGAAGCCACGGCGCCAAACGCTCGCTCGCCACATCCAGGTATCACGGCCCTCGATATCACGCAGATCCTCGCCTGGGAGATCGTCCTACTATCTGCCGCGGTGCTTGCCGCGCCGACAGCTAAGGACATCGGCTGGTCACTGGCAAAAAACGTGCATGCTCTGTTTTGGCTATTGCCAATCCCGCAGACAGCGCACTCTCGCCAACATGGTGGCAGGGCACGTTGAAATGGTTCTATTCGAGCAGGGAATGGCCAGTGCCAATGGCATACAGCGACCGTTTTCCGACCGGGTAGTCAATGCCGGGAAAAGACCTCAGGATCTGTCCTCTTCGACGTTTGCGTCGATGGTGATTCCAGCACTCAGAGAATGGCTGCGATAGGATACGGTGACGCAGAATCTGCAATAGTCGTGCTCGAGAAGAGCGGTCAACTTAGGTGCGCCGCCGTAAACGGTGACGCATATGTCTTGGTCGCAACCCTTGCGGACTGGGAATCGTCGCCATTGAGTGAGCATGCGCATACCGAGTATCACGGCACTGCAACGATCCTGCTTGCAAAGCTTCGCAGATGCGGCCACTTCAAATAGTACTATGGAATCGCATCGTCACGTCGGCGGGACGTTGCGCGTGGGCAGGATCCTCTCGTCGCCATGAACCATGTGACGCTCCTCGCCGGGGGGCCGTCGGTCCCGCGTCCCGCCGTTGGCGGCGCTATGCTGACGCTCCCAGGGCTGCCCTTTTAACCGGTCTTGTCGCTGCAGTCGGTTCCGTGTCCCGGCCTAAGAGGCCGCCGCAAGTGCTGACGCTCCTTCGCCTACCTTGTTTCCAATCTAGCCTCTGCGCGCCCGCAGAGCTTCAATACCAGCTGCAGGTCTCTCATTCACGATGGGCTTCCCTGCAAAAGTAGAATGGCTACAGAGTCGACATTCAACGATGACGTCTCTATATACCGCCTGCCTCGGCGAAGGCTGGGGCGCGTTGGCGGAGAGATGTGCTACATTTTGTGACACCTATTGTGATACAAATGCGCCGTCGAAATCGAAAAAAATGAACAAAAACAATGGCATGCGCAGTGTAACGATCCCAGCCAACGGTACCATCATTCTCAATGATCTGAACGTTGCACCTTGACCCTTTCCATTCCCTCGGCTCAGCGGACCATGGTCAAGAATTCTTGTCCCACGGGCAAGATCTCTTGCCGGTCGAGGCCGACTCGGCTCGAATGGGGCATGCATCCTTTGCGGGGTGCGGACGTTTATGGCTACCAACCGGCTTAGCCGCTAGGGAAGAAGCAGTATGAGTGAACATGCGATCGAGTTCTTGCGCGGGTGGATTGGCGAGAAAGTTCAATGCCAGCATTCGCCGATCAAGATCGAGCAGGCCGAGACCCTCGCCAAGGAGTGCTGCGCCAAGGCCGCCGAGGCGGGCATTCTCCTGGAGGACATCCAGGAAGAGGTCGGCGACATTCAGGAACTGATCGCATCGCGCCTCGAGGAAGCCGCCGAAGAGGGCACCGGCGAAGCGAAGCCGGACAAGCCCGAGGAGTAAACGCCGCCCCGGCGCAGGCGCGCGGTATTCTTAGCCGAATTTTTCCTTCAGCCACGCCTTCGGCAGCGCCGGCACGAAATTGCCGTCGCGTCCCGTCATATCCTCATTGGCGACCAATGCATTGAGGATCGCCTCCTCGACACCTTGCACGACCGCGTCGAAGAACGGATCGATGTCGACATCCGGAATGAACTCAGCGCGTCCGATGCTGCCCGAGGCCCCACGCACCGCCTCCGGATTGGCGGTCGAAAACGCCAGAAAGATATCGCCCGAACTGTGATAGCCATAGCCGCCGGTCATGGCGATGCCGAGCGGCACGCGCCGTGCGAGCCGTTTCATCTGATGCGGCAGGAACGGCGCGTCAGTGGCGACGACGGCGGTGATCGAGCCCTTTTCGGCGCGGGGCGTGCCCTCGCGGATGGCCGGTTCGACCAGCTCGGGACCGACGCGGCGGCCGCGAATGGTGAAATTGTGCCTTTTGCCGAAATTCGCCTGCACGAACACGCCGAGCGTGTAGCGCATGTCCTGCCATCTCACGAGGCGGAGGCCGTGCCGGACCCGGCCTTGAAGGCGAAAGAGATCATACCGGTACCGCCGCCGACGCTGCCTTCCTCGATGGCGCCACCGGTTGCCCCGTCGAGTGCCTCGGCGACATGGTCGAAACCGACATGATGGCCGTTGATGTCGTTCAGAAAGCCGTCATAGGTCTCGGCCGCCACCGGCAGACCCCAGGCGCTGTCGAGCGCAGCGGGCAGCACTCGGTTCATCCAGCGCAGCGTGCCGTCGCGGGTCACGCCGCAGGAATGCGTGTTGGTGATGGTGACCGGGAAGTTGAAAGCGCCGGTTTCCTCGATGATGTGCGTGCCCGTCAGTTCGCCATTGCCGTTCTGGCTGAACACGCCGGCAAATATCGGCGTCGCGAGATCCGCGATCGGCCTTGGCAGGATCGCGGTGACGCCGGTGCGCACCGGGCCGTTGCCGACCCGCAGCGGACCCTCGCCTGAAATCAGCGTCGTGTAGCCCACCGACACACCCGGCACGTCGGTGATGGCGTTGAAGCGACCGGGCACGCCATCGAGCGCGACGCCGAAGGCGCGCAGGCGCGGCTTGCCCGACGGGGTGCGAAGATGCGGGTCGTGGCTGCTCACTAAATCCTCAAAACAACGAGCCTTGGCTGCCGGGCGCCTTGGTCTTCGCCGGTGGCTTGGCGGCCAGCTTGGGCCGCGCGCCGCCGCTGGTGGCGATGGCCTCCGCGGTGCCGTCGGCGAATTCGAGCTGCAAGGCGGCCCCGGGCGCCAACTCTTCGACCCGCTTGATCACCTCGCCGTCGGCATCCTTGACCAGCGCGAAGCCCCGCGCCAGCACGGCTCTGTGCGACAGCGTTGAAAGCAGCCGGTCGGCCTGGGTGAGGGCGGCGCGCAGCCGGTCCAACCGCCGCGCCGTCGCCTGATCCTGGCGTCGCGTCAGCGTGGCCAGCGTATCGGCCTGCTGCTTCTGACGCCGCACGATAGGCGCCGGCGACAGCCTTGCCGCCGTGCGTTTGAAGCGCGCGCGCCGTTCGCGCACGATGGCAAAGAACGCGGCGCGCGCCCGGGCAATATCGCGGCCAGTCAGCGTGCGCGCTTCGTTGAGTCGCCGCGACAGGGTCGCCGGCGTCAGCCTTTGCCGCTCCAGTGTTGCCCGCTTGCGTTCTATGTTTACCGTCAATCCGCGGCCGAGGCGGCTCGTCGCGTCGTCGAAACGGCGCCGCGGCAAGGCCAGCAACTGGTCGGGCGAGGGCAGCGCGCGCGCCGCGGCGCGCACCGCTTGGCGCTTGCGCTCCAGATGCCGCGAGGCGCAGGCGTTGAGCCGCGCGCCAAGGCTGGCCAAGGTGGCTTCCAGATCCGCCCTGACCGGCACGGCGATCTCGGCCGCACCCGTCGGCGTCGGCGCGCGCATGTCGGCGACGAAGTCGATCAGAGTCGTATCGGTCTCGTGCCCGACGGCGGAGATCACCGGAATGGCTGACGCCGCGACGGCGCGCGCCAACCCCTCGTCGTTGAAGCCCCAGAGGTCTTCCAGGCTGCCGCCGCCGCGCGCCACGATCAGGACATCGGGCTGTCGGATGGCGCCGTCAGAGGTTAGCGCGTTGAAGCCGTTGACCGCTGCCGTCACTTCCCTGGCCGTCGTCTCGCCCTGGACCCTCACCGGCCAGACCAGCACATGAAGCGGAAACCGGTCCTTGATGCGATGGATGATGTCGCGGATCACCGAGCCGGTCGGCGAGGTGACGACGCCGATGACTTGAGGCATGAACGGCAGCCGCCGCTTCCGGCTTGCTTCGAACAGGCCTTCGGCCTGCAGCCGGCGCTTGCGCTCTTCCAGCAGCGCCATCAGCGCGCCGGCGCCCGCCGGCTCCAGATTGTCGATGACGATCTGGTAGTTGGATTTGCCGGGGTAGGTCGTCAGCTTGCCGCTGGCGATCACCTCCATGCCTTCCTCGGGGCGGAACTTCAGCCTCGACATCGTGGTTTTCCAGACCACGGCATCGATCCGCGCGCGGTCGTCCTTCAGCGCGAAATAGGCATGGCCGGACGAATGCGGGCCACGATAGCCGGAAATCTCGCCGCGCACCCGCACATTGCCGAAGGCGTCCTCGACAGTACGCTTCAGCGCGCCGGAAATCTCGCTCACCGTGTATTCGGTGGCGTTGCCGCGTGATTCGGTTGCTGTTTCGTTCATCGCCCGATTGGGTAACGCTTATCGGCCGGCGTCAAGCACGGAGAACCTGGCCAATATCATAACGCGATCTTAAGCCCGATTTGCTTTGACTGGCGACAGGAGAGCCGGCCAGGGACGTGATGAGCGCACGCAAAAACAGCAGCCCGTTGACGAACCAGGTCACGCTGACCGTGCTGACGCTCGCCGCTTTCGCTTTAGCCATCGTGGTCGGCTTTGGCTTCTATGCCGCCGACCAGGCCGATGATGCCTCGCTCGAACGGCAGATAATGTTCATCGCCGATGGTTTGAAGGACCAGATTGCATCTGTTCAGCGTGAGCAGGAAAGCGTTTCGGTCTGGGATGACGCGATCACCAATGTGAGGGCAGGCAACCAGACTTGGATCGAAGAGAATCTCAGCGTCTGGATGTACACCTATTACGGCCACGACCGGGTCTATATTCTCGACGCCGGCAACCATCCGATCCACGCCATGCGCGAAGGCAAGGTGGTCGACGCTTCCGCCTATGGCGAGGATCAGCCGGTCCTTTTCCCAACCATCGAAAAACTGCGCGGCATGCTGGCTGGGCCACCGCAAACCGATGCCTCCGGCCAGCCCGCGAAGATGATCGCCGAGGATCTGATATCGCTCGGCGGCAAGCCGGCGATCCTCAGCGTCGCGCCACTGGTGCCAAGTTCGGACAGGGTCATTCAGGCGCCGGGCACTGAATATCTGCATGTGTCGATCGAATTCATCAGCGAAGCGGTCATCGGCAAGATCGCCGGGAAATATCTGGTCGATGGCGCCCGTCTGGTGCCGCTGTCGCAGCCGGCTGGGCCGGCCGCCATACCGCTGGTCGATTCGCGCGGTGTCATTCTCGGCTATATCGGCTGGGACCCGCTGCCGCCCGGCCTTACTCTGGTGCGCAAGATCGCTCCGGCCCTGGCGATTGCGCTGCTTGTGGCGGGCGGCGTTCTGGTGTTCCTGTTGCGCAGGTTGCGTCGCGCCTCGGCCGCGCTGCAAACCAGCCAGGACCAGGCGCAATATCTCGCCTTCCACGACACGCTCACCGGTCTGCCCAACCGGGCGCTGTTCGAGGACCGGTTGCGGCGCATGCTGCTGTTCGCCGGCCAGAGCGAAACGCGCGTAGCGCTGCTTTACCTCGACCTCGATCGCTTCAAGCATATCAACGACACGCTCGGTCATCCGGCCGGCGACAAGCTCGTGCGCCAGACGGCGGCGCGGCTGAAGCACACGATCCGCGAAGTCGACACCGTCGCGCGGCTGGGCGGCGACGAGTTCGCCGTCATCCTGCTCGACGTTCCCGACGTCGGAAGCGCTGAAGACATCGCCGAAAGGCTGCTGTTGAAGCTGCGTGAGCCGTTCAGGCTGATCGACGACCAGGTCTTCGTCAGCGCGAGCATCGGCATCGCGCTTTCGTCCGGGTCGGACACCGACGCGGACGACTTGCTGCGCAAGGCCGATATCGCGCTTTACGAGGCCAAGAAGAACGGCCGCGGCCGCTACCAGGTGTTCGCCGGCGACATGGACGATCTGCTGTTGCGCAAACAGAAGGTCGAGGCCGAACTCCGCAAGGCGCTGGATGGCGACGGCGGCATAAAGCTCGCCTATCAGCCGGTCTTCGCGGTGGACGGCCGCAGGATTCTCGGCGCCGAAGCGCTGATCCGCTGGACGCATGAGGTGCATGGCGCGCTGCCGGCGGGGCAGTTCATTGCCATCGCCGAAGAACGCGGGCTGATCGGCGAGCTCGGCAAATGGGCGCTGACCGAAGCCTGCCGCTTCGCCGTCACGACCGAACTGCCCTGGATCGCCGTCAACATCTCGCCCATGCAGTTGCGCGACGCCGGCTTTGCCGAGCAGGTCGCATCGGTCCTGAGCGAAATCGGGCTGGATCCGGCCCGGCTGCAGCTCGAGACCACCGAGAGCGTGCTGCTGGAGCACAATGACACGATTACTTCCGTTATCGCGGACCTGCGTGACTCCGGCATCCGCATCGTTCTCGACGATTTCGGCACCGGCTATTCGTCACTGAGCTATCTGCGCCGCCAGTCGATCGACAAGTTGAAGATCGACCGCTCTTTCGTGCGCCTGCTCGACGAAGACAAAAGTGCCGCTGCCGTCGTCAAGGCGCTGATCGAGCTCGCGCTGGCGTTGAGGGTCGAGGTGACCGCCGAAGGTGTCGAGACCGATGGACAGAAGGCCCTGCTGGTCGGCATGGGCTGCCACCAGCTGCAGGGCTATCTGCTGTCACCGCCGCTTGAGCCCGGCCAATTGCTTGCGCTGCCGGGTGTTTCGTCCGCCAACCAGGAACGCTCTGCCGCTCGCGCCTAGTACCTGTGCACAGGGGATTTGACGGTTTCGATGGGTTGTAGCCTGGGCAGGCTGTCGGGGTCGAGGAGCAGTTCAATGCTGCGCGCGACGCCGGGCTGCCTGCGGATCCATCCAGCGCGCTC
>NZ_JAVIJF010000038.1:0-29346 GCF_033977145.1 Mesorhizobium montanum
AGAGGTGTCCCTGCCGGGACCGAGGCTGGTCCATTCCGTTAAGACCGTTGCACCACGAGTTTGCTCGGAGCGTGCGAGACATACATTGGAAGGCCCATCCCGCGAAGCACCATGATGCGGCGACCGAATGTCGACCGCGTAGACGACCATGCTCCCGGCAAACAACCTCCTGCGTCAAAAGGCGCTTGCAAATCTCGCTATTAGACGACGGTCTTACGTTCGAACCGCGGTGCGATCGTCAACTGCGGCAAACGCTACCGAGCGACTTCGGGAAGGGCGCGTCGGCCACCGCTACCTTGATCGAGCATCAAAGCTATGCCCATGCGAGCACAATCACAAGGAATATCAGTAGCCTCCGATCCTAAGCACGACTACTTAAAAGTGAAACAAAACAATAACAAACATTCGCTTTCAATTAATCCAACAAACGGCATTAATATGCACGAAATCAGCGTTGCACATGGAGGTTAACATGGATCACTGGTCTACACCGCTTTCTGCACAAGAACTTGAGTCATATTTCAGCGAAGATTACTTGCATTTTTCTGACTTGGTCAATCCGCCTGAGAGAAGTGACCGGGAGGCAGGAGCCATTTGGGAGCTTCTTTCTCTGGCACAAGGAAGCTCAGTTCTTGAACTTGGATGCGGTTATGGGCGGATTACCAACCGGTTGGCGGAAAAAGGCGCGCGAGTAACCGGATTGGATATCTCGCCGATCTTGCTGAAAAAAGCGGAGGCGGATGCGGCTGAACGCGGGGTTGATGTTGAGTATATTCGAGGGGATATGCGCTCACTCCCCTGGCGAGAACGGTTCGATACGGCCTTTCTATGGTACACGACGTTTGGCTATTTCGATGAAGCTGACAATGAGAGAGTTCTTCATGAAACCGCTGCTTCACTTATAAAGGGCGGGCGTCTGCTAATCGATCAGATCAATCGTTTCTATTTGCTGCGCGAGCAGTCACCTACCTACGAGGTCGTACAGCGCGGCAATGATCTAAGAATCGATATAGTGAACAACGACGCGCTGACCGATCGTCGAAACTGCGAAAGGATCGTCGTCCGCGGTGGTTGCGTGAGACGCATGCATCTTTCAATCAGACAATATGGATTTTCAGAATGCGTTCGTATGTTGCGAAGCGCGGGGTTCCATTCGGTTGAGGTCTATGGGCAGGAAGGCGGAGAGTTTACATCTGATGGCCCGCGCCTCGTCGTCGTCGCGTACAAGTAGGTGAGCGATTAGGCCGTAGACTCATAAGCTCGGAGCCACAGCCGCATTGAAGCGAGCTGGACCATGGCGAGGTAGTTGGTTGCGAGCTTGTCGTAGCGGGTGGCGACCCGGCAAAAGTGCTTCAGCTTGGAGAAGAAGCGCTCGATCAGGTTGCGCTCGCGATAGAGAGCCGCTTGTAGCAGGGTTTCCAGCGCCGGTTGCTCTTGGGCGGGATGTTGGCGTGGCGCCCTGGTCCTGGATCAGCTCGCGGATGCGGTCGGCGTCGTAAGCCTTGTCGGCCAGCACGATGGTGCGCGGGCCGAGATGGTTGAGCAGCGTGTCCGCTCTCTGTCCGTCATGCATCTGCCCGGCGGTCAGGCCGAGCCGGATCGGGAGGCCCTGCGCGTCGACGACGACGTGGATCTTGGTCGTGAGCCCGCCGCGTGATCGACCGAGACAGTGATCTGCACCCCCCTTTTTGCCGTCGCGGCCTGCTGGTGGGCGGGAACGGAGGTGCTGTCGATCATCTGGATTCCGCCGTCGTGCGCAGCAGTGATGGCGTCCATCAGCCGGTCCCACACGCCCGCTGCCATCGCAGGAAGGGGTTGTAGCAGGTGGTGCGCGGTCGTGCGCTCAGGCAGGTCGCGCCACGGCGCACCGGATCGCAGCACCCAGAAGATGCCGTTCAGCACCCGCCGGTCATCGACGCGCGGCACGCCCCTTGGCTTGCTGGGTAAGAGCGGCTGAATCACGCGCCACTCGAAGTCGGTCAGGTCGTATCGGCTCATGCGAAGTCTGAATCAGCAAACGGCCGAAATGGAAAGTGCAGATGGCCGAGACCTGCATTTTACGTCTATGCTTTGAGCATGGCCCTATCCAAAGATACAGCTGTTCCGCCTATGTGAAATCGGGTGGAAGCTCTGGGACCCGATCGGACTGGCGCATCACGGGAGCTCGCCCGATGGAGGAGTGCGCGGACGAATACGATCGTTACCAACTCCATGTCGTCAGCATGCTCTCTCGCGGTGGCTCAAAGGATGAAGCTACCGTATACCTCACCGGAATAGCGTCCGAGCACATGGGGCTGTCGGTTGTGGACCCGACGCCGCAGCGGCGACGGCCCATATGCGATAGCCGACTACCTCATCTCCCTACCGGATGGACCGAAGACCGTCCGCTGAACACATTTATGGGTTCACGGCCTAGTAAGTCGGTCCTGACCCCAAAAACTAGCATGACGTATCCGGGGGAACCCTGACAAGAGGCAGCGGGCGCTATCAGTTCTGCCTCGAGAGTGGTGTTTAGTTTCCGCTGCGACAAAACTTCTCGAATGCCGGGCTGTAAAGCCTGTAACTCGTCTCATCGTTTGCCGGTTCGAATCCATGCCGAAGATAGAAGCGAGCACCCGCCTGATTGCCATGATCGACGGTCAGGCGGAGATAGTGGTAACCGTCATTGCTAGCGGCCCGGGCGACGTGGCGCAGCAGCTTTTCACCAATCCGGGTGCTTCGGAATTCCTCGTGCACGAACAGGTCCTGGATGTACAGGCCCGGCTTGCCCATCCAAGAAGAAAACATCGGGAAGTAGAGGCAGATGGCGGCGATCTTGCCGTCGACCTCGGCCAGCATCACGCTAAACTCCCGCCGGGGCCCGAACCCGGCGGTTTCGATATCTTCCCTGGTACTTTTCAAGCGCGCGGGAACACCGAGGGACTCAGCCAGTAACCGAAGCGCCAGCAGGATCTCTTCGCAGTCCTCGCATTCGGCCACCCGGAATGACAATCCAGACATCATCATGATCCTTTCTGCTGCGGTCGCCAGCCGTGAGAGAAGCCGATTTGCTCAGGAAGCGACCTCAAGCAGCGTCGCGGCCCCCATACCCCAGCCGACGCACCTGCTCACCACGGCGAAGCGCGCGCCACGCTGGCGTCCTTCCAGCAGCGCGCGTGGCCGACTAGGAGCGACCCGCTCATCCCGTAGGAATGGCCGATCGAGATCGCGCCCCCATTGACGTTCAGCTTCTCCGGATCGAGTCCGAGCCGATCGCGGCAATAGACCAGTTGCGCAGCAAAGGGGGCTTCGTTGATCTCGAAGAGGTCGATGTCGTCGATCGGGCAGGCTGTGGCGCTCGAGGAGGGACAGAGTCGCCAGGCGGGGCCGACGCCCATTTCTTCGGGCGCGCACCCAACGGTCAACATGCCACGAAACAGACCGAGCGGCGCAAGCCGCCGCCGGGAAGCCTCCTCGCCCGACATCAGGACGTAGGCCGAAGCTCTGCCGGAAAGCTGCGAAGAGTTGCCTGCAGTTAAGGTGGAATCCTCTTCCATGGAAGGGATCAGTCCGGAAAGGCCCGCGAGACTGGTGCCGGGTCGGTTGCATTCATCGCGCGAAAGCGTGCCGGTGATCCGGCTCTCTTCGCTGCTGTCGCGGCTCTTTTCGACCTTCTCGGGCAATGTCATGCAGATCATCCTATCTTTCTTGCCGACTCGCGCATACGCGGCCATGGCGTTCACGAATAGTTCGAACAAGTCGCCTTGCGCCAAAGCGTTGGTTTCACGCTGGTCAGCTTGGGAAAGCTCAGACCGGATGGCAGAATGCTGCTCCTGGTGCTGACCTTCCTATTCCTGACGATAACCCTGAAGGTCGCTTTACGGTTGGAATCTGCTTCCTTGGCGAATTTGACCGCCCCCAGCGCAAACAGATAAACATAATCATGGTCATTGATTGAATTTGTGGGTTCCCTTACGAAGAGTGTTTTTCTCTGACAGTTGGACTGGAACCACTTGCGCACGTTCAGGGATCTATCCCAACATGGGCGCAAGCCATTCGATCGGAGTACTGCCCAAACTTTTGCGAGGAGGAAGCCGTCGTCATAAGGGCCCGTGGTGCTTGATTGTTTAATCCGAAGGCGGATAGGCGTGCCCGCTGCCCTTGAAGTCGCGGACCGTATAGCAACCCGCATCCTCTTGCTGAACGGCATCCGATCCGATGACCACTTTGCCGTGCCCGCCCGGTATGTCGAGGATATAGGTCGGCTGGCAAAGCCCCGAGATTCGACCGCGTAAGCCTGCCACGAGGGCGAGGCCTTCCTCAATGGAGAAGCGGAAATGGCTCGTTCCATGGGCGAGGTCCGGGTGGTGAAGGTAATAAGGTTTTACCCTCGCTTCCACGAAAGAGCGCATGAGCGCCGCCAGCGTGTCGGGATCGTCGTTGACGCCCTTGAGCAGAACCGACTGGCTGATCATGACTATGCCCGAATCGACGAGACGGGCGCAAGCCTCGCGAGCCGCAGGCGTCAACTCGCGCGGATGATTGGCATGGAGGGCTATATAGGCCGTCTTGCCGCTCGCCCTCATGGCGCTAATTAGAGCCTCGTTGACCCGTTCCGGCTCGACCACGGGAACGCGGGTGTGGAAGCGGACGATCTTCACGTGATCGATGGCATCCAGCCGCTGCATGATTTCCCCGAGGCGGCGGGGTGAGAGCATGAGCGGTTCCCCACCGGTGAGGATCACCTCCCAGATTTCCGTGTGATTAGCGATATAGGCAAACGCCTCGTCCATGGCCTCGGGCGAGAGGGTGCCGAGCCCCTGCGGACCGACCATTTCGCGGCGGAAGCAGAAGCGGCAATATACCGGGCAGACATGCACGGCCTTGAGCAGGACGCGGTCGGGATAACGATGCACGATTCCTTCGACAGGACTGTGTGCGAGATCGCCGATGGGATCCTCCCGCTCCTCGGGCACCACATTTAGCTCGGCCGCATCCGGCACGAACTGGCGCGCGATCGGATCCTTCGGATCGTTCCGATCGATCAGTGCGGCGATGGCGGGGCTGATCCCGATGGCATAGCGCCCGGTCACGGCCCCCATACTAGGGTCTTCAGCCCTAACGAGGCCGGTCTCGACCAACTCTTCAGGTGTGCGGATGGGGCGAGCGCTTATTGGCTTAAGTTGATCGTGCTGCCCTGACATGTTGCTTTCCTTTCCTCATCAAGTGATCGCGCTATCACTCATGCCATGAATGCCGGTCGGCAGTTCCTGCCCGCGGCGAGCGAGCTTCAAAAGTCGTGCCAACTGCGCAGTAAGAGCTTCAGAAGAAATGTCCGGCAGCGTATTCAATAGCTCCCATTGGAGTCCTGCAGGACGCCTGGACACACAGCACCGTGTCACAGACTCGACAAACCCGACAGTTGTTGGATGTCAAGCATTCTCCGAGAAATGGCCGACAGGTTCCTTCGCGGGAAAGTGGGCTTACGCGCCATCCAACCGTGCCCCGCGCTGTCTCATGTCAACGATATTCGACAAGCTACATAGCAGCATGAGAGATATGGTATTGTTTGTTAATGGTGTTCTCCTTTGGCACGGCAGATGCGTAGTTATCCGCAAGCGCTTGCGTACCGAGGAGAAATCACATCATGACCACGCTCATCGACCATGCTGTTACCGCCAAGACAATCGCGCTTTCCCGACCCGCGAAGCAGATGGGAAGGCTTGGCAATCTAATGGCAGGGTGACCAAAAATCGGAAGTTAGACACGTCTGAAACTGGCTCGATTTACCGTCATGTCGCCGCATCGGACACCACGAAAGGTGAGGGCAATACACCGGGCAATGTCGATACGCCTTGCTGTACGGATGAGCGATTTTTGGCGGCCGAAGTGGCATGGCATAAGGGAACCGCGTCCTCCTGATCTCGGATCCGCACCATGCCGTTAAAGGCTAACGCCGCTCGTCGTCGCTGCATCCCGAACCAGCAATACCGGTGGCGAATTGGGCGGAGTATGGCTCTGCCTTGCCAGCGCGGAAGCCTCGCCGTTTTCTGACGAGGCGATTGTCGGCTGGCGGGCCCGAGCCCGCACGACACAAGGCGCTGACGTACGATCAAAGGCGGTGCCGAGCGATGCGGCAGAGACTGAGCCGACTCAGCGCGATCGGTATCTCCAAAACAAAGCGCAGCGTGGAGGGAGGCACCCGGCAAGCGGTCCGGGTACACGCCGTGGCCCTGGTGGGGGCCGCCATCAGCAGCTTCAAACGAATGATTGGAGATGCGCTGCGTTCGCGGACTGACCGACGTCGGAGGTGGACGGCGGTGGCGTGGCGGAAGCCGTGTGGCGTTACGTGCTTCGTTTGCAGCGACGGCATGGTTTCAGCCGCCGCCTTCATATAGGCGGCACGCGGGCTCATCCATCTCCGATAAATCTTTCTCCCGAAGGACGTATACGGTATTAGCTCCAGTTTCCCGGAGTTGTTCCGTAGAGATGGGTAGATTCCGAACAGCCGCTGGTCTGGTGCCCGCGGCTGCCGTTCAAGCAGCTTTTTCAACAACATCACGGTTTCCGGCCAAAGCGGGCAGATACGCTCTTTTCGGCCTTACCCGTAAGTCGGACGCCGTTCGGGCTATCGAACCGGATCGCCTCGGGGCACATATCGAGTGCTTCCTGTATTCGCGCCCCGCTGTTGTAGAGGAAATGAGAGCAGCGCATTGTCGCGCATGCCTTCGAGGGTGTCGATTGGTCTGGCTGGGCAAGGATCGCTGCCACTTCCGGTGGATCCAGATAGCAAGGTTCCGATGCCGGCGCCCGCTTGATCGGGATGTTGAGGATTTCAACGCATTGCGCGATCGAGGCAGGATCCCTGGTCGCCGCGAAGTTGAAGAAGCTGCGGGATTGCGGCAAGCCGGCAGTTGCGGATGCCGATGAGCGCCTCAGGAACGCAGCGACTTGCGCGGCGGTCAGATCGGCCAGCGAGATTATCGCAACTTTCTTCTTCGCGCGGTCAGCGACAAATCGGCGGAACAGTCGCCAGGTATCACGGTAGGAGCGGACCGTGTTGACGGAGGCATTGCGTTACTCGACGCGCCATGCGTAGAAGAACGCGCGCATCAGTTCCGGGAAGGGATTGGCTTGCTCATGACCGCACCTCCCACCCGAGATTGAGACATGGCGCGCCCAGGGCCCTGAACCGTTCGTTCGCGAGATGCAGCAGATCCTGCGTGACGGTGATGAGACCAGGGTGGAGTCGATATCGCCAGCCCGACGCCGTGCAGCGATGTAGGTCCGGAGTTCGGTCATCACACTGTCGGGGAGTGGCAGGATTCGGGTCTTGAAGAACTTGGTCTGTCGAACCGTGATGGTGCGTCACGCTCGTACGACCGAGTTGTTGCGCGCCGCAGTGTCGAAGATTCGACCGGTTCCTACAGTTGAACCCGCAACTGGAACCGAGCTGCTGTGCGTAATGATCGATCAATGGGCGGCCACGAAGGATACGCGCAACCATGCATATGAGCGCGAAAACCTCGAGCGCATCTTCGCAAAAATCCTGCGGCGCCGCGACCCGTCAGTTCCCCGGCGTCGACCGGATCCGAGACCCCGAAAGGAAGTGGCCCGGCAGTGGCGAAAGCCCATATCTACTCTCCTCCCGACGTACGGCGAATGCTCGACATTGCCCGTTCGTATCCCTCGCCGCCGGCAACACTTCGTCTGTTGAGCATCTACACCATGCTGTTGCTGGCCTCCTGTGCGGGCCTGCGGCGCGGAGAGTTGGCTAGGCTGGGTCTTGGTGACGTCAATCCCGGTGACGGCAGCTGACTGCTGCCACATGAGCGACACACAGCAAACAGGCGCCGGTGAACGAGTGTGAGAAGGCGATGACCTGCATGGGCAGACGATCGAACAGATCGGGATCGGGAAAACCAGTCAGAGAACACGTGGATGAAATGGACCCGATCCGCAGATCACCATACCGGCCCGCGGCTTTTGGAAATGCCGCGCCACGAGGCCTGAAAGAAGACCGTACTCGATCACGCGTCTTATGGGTCAGAAACTTCTGGCATTCAGGGCGGCAACCAATGAAGTCCACCGGGTCATCGACTGGTGCCGTGCCAACGATGTCGCCTTCATCCTTGGCTTGGCGCCCACTACGACGCTGGGCAAGCATATCGCGGATCTGGAGACCAGCACGACGGCTCGCTTCGAAGCGTCGGCGAAGACGGGCAAGGTCCGCAGGTTCAAGGAGTTCGTTGACGGGGCCGCCAGTGGAGCCGCGTGGAGGGTATCATCGCCCACGTCGATCGGCGCCCAGGGTGCCGCCACCCGCTTCGTCGTCACCAACCTAGCCGGCGGAAGGCCAAGAGGCTCTACGAGGATGTCTACCGCCGGCGCGGCGCGGCCGAGAACCACATCAAGTCCTGGAAGACGCATCTCGCTGCCGACCGCACCTCCTGCACAAGAGCGACGGCCAACCAGTTCCGACTATTCCTGCATGCGGGTGCTTACTGGTTGATGTGGGGCCTGCGCGCCGCGATGCCGAAACGCTCGAGCTTTGCCGTCGCCCAATTCGAGACACCCTGCGATTGCGCCTCATCAAGATCGCCGCGCGGGTGATCGAGATGAAAACCCAGATCTGCCTGCACCTGCCGACATCCTGCCCCGACCAGCGTATTCTGCGCATCGTGCTTGATCGCATTCCGCGGTTCGCGACATAGCCACAGGGCGAAGACGCCCCGAAACGAACCCGCCGACCGCAACCTGCCCCCCGCCTGCCATCACGACGGATCACCCCCGCGCCTGCCGACACATCTGTCACCTTTGTCGGATTCGCGCCGCAGATGTGTTGAATCGCTCCATTATTTGGCGATGACTAACTACGTGAACCGTCACAATTTGCTCATTGCCGTGCCCCTCCTCGCAAAGGCAACTTGGCATGAATTTTGAACTCGTTGGCGCGAGGCGGCGGGGCTGTCGGCCGGCATGGATGTCGCGCGTAACCACGGTGGATGGAATCTAGGAAAGAAAGCAATGTCAGATCTGAGTCAGTTCATGTTCTACAGCAAGGGAATATCGGCGAACCCGTTCACCCCAAGAAAATACCTTCGTCGACCTAGGGCGGAGGGGTCCTCGTCTGCCGGCCGCGACACAAAGCCGACCTGGTAAACACCAGCAGTCAGAGCACAAGCTCTCGGAAGGCGCGATTTTAAAGTTGGTTAGGTAATTAAGTGAGGAAATGCCATGAAAGATAATGAGCAAGTGAAGGACGCTTATACCGCCTATGGCGAAATATGGAGCGATATCTATGATGAATTTGCGGAAGCGATGAATATGCCTGTCGAGAACGCTCGGGCAGTCAGCTTTCTAGCGCCCTTCGCGAAGGACGGGACCGCACTCGAATTGGGCGTTGGAAACGGCCATATTGCCTTGCCTCTTTCGGAGACGGGGGCGTTGGTTCATGGTCTCGACAACTCGGAGAGCATGCTTTCCGCGCTCCGCGCGAAGAGCGGCGGAGATTCTGTCAGGACGCACCTCGGCGACATGGCCGAGTTCGACCTCGGCACTAAGTATGATCTTGTGTATTGCATTAATAACACCTTCTCGCTTCTGGTAACCGTCGACCAACAAATCAGCTGCTTTCGTTCCGTCGTGAACTCCCTGAAAGAGCACGGACGCTTCGTGGTGCATCTGCACTACCCATACACTGCGGAGTTCTCTGATGTTGGATTAGGTCGCCAGACAACTACAGTTAGACATATCGATGAACGGCGATTGATGGTGCGCTTTTCAAAACATGATCGAAATAATCAGCTTTTTATTTCTCAAGACCTTTGGATAGCACCAAAAGCAACTCGGACTATGCCGATAAAGCTGCGATATGTTTATCCATCCGAGCTTGACTTGCTTGCGAAGTTCAGCGGACTCGAGCTTGTAGAACGTTACGGAGATTGGGAGAGGCGTCCGTTTGACAACGGATGTTGGCAACATAGGTCTGTCTTTCGCAAGATTGCATGAGAATTCCATAAGTCAACTGGAGGGAATCTGGCCGCGTAAACGCGTGAAAACTCGTCATAGGGCCATAGATCAGCTTCCGATACAGCCTACTGCGTTGCAGATAATCACTTGCATTCATGTGTCCTCTCCTTCGCGCCAATCGCGACGGAGAGACCCTAATCTATGCCGTTCCAGCTGCGGCTAAACCATGAAAAACGCTGGCGGAAACGCGCCAGCTCGGCATAGTTCGGCGGTCGGATAATGCAGAGCGTTTTTAGCTTGGCGTCGCGCAGAAAGGCGGGTGGCGAGAGCGCGCTGTCGCGGATTGCGACGGTGAGCTAAAAACGTGTTGGACTAAGCCGCCGGCACGGCTGGCCGCTATGGGTATTCAATTGAGGCCGCACCCGCGGACAGGCATCGCGTGGGCCGCAGACGCAGCCCGGACGCGGCGATTGCAGGTCGTATGGGTTGAAGCGACACGGATATATCGGCTCCGGCCAAGTGAGGACCGGCGCCACGCCCTGCCAGGAGGCGACCGGGAGGTGACAGCGCGCACCTTCGCGGGACCCGGCTCGGTTTCCGGCCGAACGGTCCGGGCGATAGATGACGAAGAAAACCGAGCACTACCTTCACGACGTATCCCGGTATGGCGGTGGCCCGGTGATGCCGTCGAAGACTTGACAATCGTCTGCCCTTGGTGACAGGCCGGGCATTGCCGCAGGGAGTGGCCCGTAAGGTCCTCGTAGCGGTCGCGATAGTCCTTTTCGATCGGCTCAACCGACGGCTCGGGAGCCGGCATGCCGAGCAGGTCGCGACAGCGGGCGAGCTTTTGTCGCGCGATGCCGATTGCCGAGAAAGCCGTAATAGCGGATGCGATGGATGCGCATTACGCTGATTGTGAGCAGCCATTTCACGAGATGGTGAGCGCTCATTTCATTTGATCGTGAGCAGGGATTTCACGCGATCATGAGCGGCCGCTTCGACCGACCTGTTGATGGATTCAGGTGTTTGCGGCTGCGTCAAGAGCGTGGGCGCGGGCTTTATGTTTTCGCACGCTTTCTCCGGTGAGTTGAAGGCGGTGAGCGTTGTGAACGAGGCGATCCAAAATCGCGTCGCCGAGCGTGGGATCGCCGACAACATCGTGCCAGTGTTCCACGGGGATTTGGCTGGTGACGATTGTGGAAGCGCGGCCATGGCGATCGTCGAGGATCTCCAGGAGGTCGCGACGCTTGGCTGCATTGAGGACCGACAGGCCCCAGTCGTCGAGGATGAGGGGTTGAACGCGCCCGAGCGTGCAGGCGGCCATAGCACCCATCGCCACGCGCTAGCGCGAGCGCCTCAAAGAGGCGCTGGACGCGATGATAGAGCACCGATCGATTGTCGCGGCAGGCCTTGTGGCCGAGGGCGCAGGCGATCCAACCCTTGCCCAACCCGGTTGCGCCGGTGACCAGCACGTTTCTCGTGGCGGTCGATCCAGTCGCCGGCGACGAGCCTGGCGAAGACGGCGCGGTCGATGCCGCGCGGGGTGCGCAAATCGACATCTTCCACACAGGCGCTCTAGCCGTTTGGTGTCGCGCTCGGCGGCTTCGCGATCGACAAGAAGCCCGATGCGCTCCTCGAACGACAGGGCATCGAGATCCGGTGATCGTCGCTGCTCCTCGAAGGCCTTGCGTCACATGGCTCATGCTGTGCTGCTAACTACGCTCGTAAGGACGACCTTAAGAGCGCAGCCTCGCTACCGTGCCATGCTCGCGCAAGGCGGCCCTCGCCGGAGGCGTACCCTTCACCTGCCCGGCCATTGCTCGATCGGCCTGTTCGACGAACAAGGACAGCACGCTTTTTTCCGGCGACGCCATTTACGACGCCCGCCTCATCGACGATATGCCGGATTCCATGGCGCAGCGCGGCGAATTTGAGGCGTGTGGTGAGACCGCACCGATTATTGCGCCACCATGCGCCGCCTGCTGGACCTTCCGGTACGTGTGGCCCATGGCGGCCACGCCGACAGCATCGACGGCACCAGGATGCGTGAGATCGCCGAGGACTATCTGAGACGGAACGAGGGTTAGGCGCGAGCCTGTCTCGCAACAGCAGACCTCTCAGCTGCAGCCCCCTCTTGCGGCCAAACGCGGGGATCAGCCCAGCCCTTCCTCGAATCCGCTGATCGCCTTGACCTCAAGGAAGTCCTCGATGCCCCATTTGCCGCCCTCGCGTCCGAGGCCCGACTGCTTGTAGCCACCGAAAGGGCTGCCATAAGGACGGTCTGTGCCGTTGATCTGCACCGTGCCGGCGCGGAGTTTGCGCGCCACCCGCTGGGCCCGCGCCTTGTCTCCGGTCTGGACATAGGCCGACAGGCCGTAGGGCGTGTCGTTGGCAATGGCGATCGCTTCTTCTTCAGTTTCGAACGGGATCATCGCCACCACCGGCCCGAAGATCTCCTCGCGAGCGATGCGCATGTCGTTGTTGGCGTCGGCAAAGACCGTCGGGCGCACATAGTAGCCGCGGTTGAAGCCTTCGGGCCGGCCGAGCCCGCCGGCAACGACGCGGGCGCCTTCCTTGATACCGGCATCGATCATGCCTTGCACCTTATCGAACTGCACGTCCGACGACAGCGGGCCGATATGGTCGCCCTCCTCGGCCGGGTTGCCGACCTTGACGGTGGCCGCATATTTCGCCGCGATGTCAACCGCCTTGTCGTAGACAAGGCGCTGCACCAGCATGCGCGTCGGCGCATTGCAGGACTGGCCGGTGTTCTCAAAGCAGTGCGCCAGCCCGCGCGTCACAGCGTCGGTCAGGTCGGCGTCGTCGAAAACGATGTTGGGCGACTTGCCGCCCAGTTCCAGCACCACGCGCTTGACCGTCTCGGCGGCAGCCTTGGTGATGGCGACGCCGGCACGCGTCGAGCCGGTGAACGACATCATGTCGATGCCGGGGTGGCGCGACATCGCCTCGCCGACAGTTGGCCCGTCGCCATTGACCATGTTGAACACGCCGGCGGGCAAGCCGGCTTCCTCCATCATCTCGGCAAACACGATCGACGATATTGGTGCGATTTCCGACGGCTTCAACACCACCGCGCAGCCGGCTGCCAGCGCCGGCACGACCTTCAGCGCCACTTGGTTCATCGGCCAGTTCCACGGCGTGATGAGCCCGCACACGCCGATCGGCTCGCGCACGATGCGCTCCTGCGGATTCTTTTCATTGAGCGGCTCCTCGAATTCGAAGCCCTTCAGCACGTCGATGAAGCTCTCGATGTGGCCCGAGCCGCTGGCGGCCTGGGATTCAAGCGCCAGCCTGATCGGCGCACCCATCTCCCAGGAAATCGCCTGGGCCATGTCGCGCACCCGCCTCTTGTAGGCGGCGAGTAGCTTTTCGAGCAGAACGATACGTTGTTCGCGGCTGGTCGCACTCCATGCCGGGAATGCGCGCGCTGCGCTGCCGCCACCGCCTTGTCGACATCGGCGGCGGAACCCAGCGAGATCACCGCGAAGGGCTGCTCGTCGGCAGGGTTGATGACTTCGAGCTCTTTCGCGACCGTTGGCGCGACCCACCTTCCATCGATAAAGAAATCCGTCTTGCGCAGCATGGCAGGCTCCTTGGTGCATGACCCCGAAAATCGCGATTTCAAATGCTGCAGCGCCGCGCGTCCAATTGGACGCGCGGCGCTGCAATGTTGTCCGTCTTGTGGAACGGCGCGCGGCACGTCCGTGTCTCGAATCCGACTGCATTTGTAGGTCGGCTTTGCCTTAGCAGGAAGACTTGGTTCACTGCTTCACGCGCTCTTGTATAATATAGCCCGTCACGGCTGGATCGCGCGCAGGTTGTTTTTATGAGGCTCGTCCATCGAGGCCACCATCATGTCCATCACAGGTTCGCGGCGCCAGGGCGGCAATCGCCTTCATCTTCGTCACCGCTGTTCTCGACATCGTCGCCATGGGCAACGGTGCGGCCTTCGCTGATCGAGGAGTTCGCCGCCGATGCCGGCTGGATCAACGGCGTCTTCATCGCGCCCCAGGGCCCTCTTGCAGTTCGTCTGCTCGCCATCATCGGCTGTCCGACCGCTACGGCGCCGAACCTGGGGTGGCTGGCTCTCATCGTCGCCGGCATCACCTTGTCGAGCTTCAACACCGTCTTCAAAACCTTGCAGCAGCCCCCCGAACCATCCTCAGCCTGGCCCACCGCACGCTGGGACACGTTCAAACTGGCGGCAGCTCCCTTGATGCCGAGACGTTGACGTACGGAGCCGGCGATCGCTGTAATCGCCGCAGACTATAAGGGCACCGGATTGCTGAACCGCCGCACCACATTTTCCGTGATGGTGCTGACATTGTTTTCATAGTTGTTGTGGGACAAACTCCCCGCCCAGGAGATTGAGCTGGTTGAGAACACCGCCCCGCCGTTCGGCGTCTCGAAGTAAGTCATGTCACATCGGATTTGGGGACAAGAGTCGCCATTGATGGAGGAATGGGTATGGCCCATCTCCTCCTTGACCCAATGGTAGCTCGGCGAAAATTCCGAGGCGACGGCCAGGACCAAGGTGTGTGGAGCAGTCCCAAGCAAAGGGTCCGCGCGGTCGATCTCCCACCCCGCCGCGCCGCCGCCGAGGAGACCGAAATCGCCGATCCTTTCATTCTCTCCAATGCCTTGGAAGATGAATTCGGCGCGAGGATGGAAACTGTCCGGCGTTCTCTCGTAGTAGGTTGCCATGTTGAAGCCCTGGGCGGTGAAGCCTGTACCCACAAGCATCTGCGGTGGACGGCCGCTGCGCTGCCACAGTCCCGACAACTCGCCGGTGAAGCTCATATGGTATTCGCCGGGCTCAGAGATCCATGCGCGCATTCCGTCTTCGGCGCGGCGATGCTCAAGAACGCCGGGCAACGACGCGCGATAGGCCACGCGCCAGTAGAAGCCGTTCGCGCCGAGATAGATGAGCCTGCCTCCCTGCTGGGTGAACTGGCGCACCGCGTCCAACATTTCAAGCGTATAGTATTCGGGGTGCGACCCGGTCATCACGCACTTATATTTTTGTAGAAGGTCGATTCCTTCGTGATGCAGATCCTCGTCGGTAATGACGTCGTATGGAATCCGCTTCGCCTCAAGCCAGTCCGTGATGTGCGTGTCGGCGCTAAGCTGCCAAAGCACCCCTCCCGGCCTCATATTGAGGACAGGGCGCAGCCGGGACGAATAACACACCCCGCTTCCATCCGAATGCGTGTCGTAAACGGAAAGTCCCAGCTCCGGATTTTCGGTGAGATACCTGTCCACCAGATTGAGCACGGTGAAATTTCCGGTCGATAACTCCCACCGCGCCGCGGCCTGGCTGTTCGAATAGGCAAGATAGCTGGCCGTGGGGATCAACAGCGCAAGGGCCGATGTGGCGCGGTCGCGCGGCGGACGAACGTAAAACGGGATCCTGTCGGTGAGGATAAGGTCGTGCGCCTTCTGCACGATTTCGGCGAAATAGACTCCGCTCTTTAGACCTTCCGGAACCTTGAGCGTGAAATCGGTGTCCCAGGCGCAATCATAGAGATCGTCGTCATGGAAATGAATCGCACCATAGTGCCCGGGTTTGTGCTGCCAATTGCCCTCGCTGCCATCCCAGCTCCAGCCCTTCATTGCCCGGGTGGGCAGATTGATGAGCTCGCCGTGCCGATCGTTGCCAGAAACATCGACCACGCACGTGGTAGTCATCTCGCGTGAGAAATCCCACGCTGCAATGAGCGGCTGCCCGGTCTTCGCCTGAGGCTCGAGCTCGGCCAGCGCGTTCAGGCCGAGCGCGCCGGCGAAGACGCGCGGGCTATCGATCTTGCCGTTGAAATGAGCGACGACACGATCGCCCTCTTTCCATCCGGCTATCAAGAAAGGTCGGGCGGCGGCGTTGGCCGCAGCCACCTCGCCGAGGCTGCCGGCGGCGCTGTCGATCGCGTCCGACAGGGCATAATCCAGCAGCCGCCGCTGGCGAAGCATCACAGCTCCCGTGCTGGCATCGAAGCTCGCTGTCACGTGATACCAATGGCGGGCTAGCATCGGCCGGGCAATTCGGATCGATGGCTTGGGCCCGGCCCGGAAGGACAGCAGCCCGTTTTCGTCCAAATAAAGGGCGTATCCCTCCTGAGCCGAGGCGTCGAAGTTCCCCAGGATGACCTGGGCGTTCCCATTGCCTGGAAGTGTTGGCCACACCATCGCGTCCAGCGTCAGGGCCGGGGCCTGGAACGCGGCTGGATCGTTGACGATCGCGTATGAGCCGCAATGGATAGGCTGATGACGCGCTTCGTAGGATCCGTCGACATTCGTCTCGATGGGGTCGGCCTTGAAGCCCGGCCCATCTGGCCCATCGTCACCGCAGATGAGGCGCAGGATACGCGCCTGAAATTTCCCGCGCTCGGGAGAGCTGATGAAGAAGTTGATGTCCTCACCAGGCGCGACGCTTTCCTTATCTGTGTAGCCCAGGATACGAAGGGGAAGTTTGCTCATGGCGATAACTCGTGATGTGAAGACTGGGAGAAGATTGGGATGAGAGCGCTGCGGCTTGGCTTACTCGACGGGGCATTCGGCGCCGGTGAGCGCGCGCCAGCGGACGCGAAAGCAGGCCCACAAGGCTGCTTCGAGCGTGTCGAAGATCTCGCCTTCGAGCTCAAGTTCATCGCCGAGGCAGGCCCCATGCCGGCCGAGAGACCACGCCTTGCCAGGCTCCAGACAAACGACGACCGTATGCCCGCGTGCATCCGCTACCATTAGCCGCCGGAGAAGCACCTGCACATCCGGACGGGGAAACACGTTCAGGGGGTCCGACTTGTACTCCTGGGCCAGATGAGCCAGCCCCTTGTCTACTCTCAACATTGCTTTCTCCGGCTGCCGTTGTTCAATCTGGAGAGGCGGAAACACCGCCCCCTCGACTTCCGCTCCGATCGGTTGGAGCGGCCGCCTATTTATTCCAAAGACCTTCTCGCACTAGATCGTCCACTGCGGCGTTGATCGCCTGCTCCATGATCTCGACGATAGTGTCGATCTGCTCGCGCGTGACGATGAGCGGCGGGGAGAGCACGGCTAGATGTCCCATCGGACGGACCATGAGGCCACGGGCGCGCGCATGGACGCCGATCCGGTTGCCGATGTCGAATGAGGCCGGCACTGGCTCCTTGGTCTTCTTATCGGCAACGCACTCGACGCAGGCGACGAGATGGCTGCCGCGGACAATTCCTACAATGGGCAGCTCTTCCAGCTTCGAGAGGCTCTCGATGAAGTAGTTCCCGAGGTCGCGAACATGACCCAGAATGTTCTCACTCTCAATGATGTCCAGGTTCTTGAGGCCGGCCGCGCATGCAACCGGATGACCGGAATAGGTGAAGCCGTTAGCGAATTGTTTGCCCCTGGCTGCCTCACCCGAGACCTCGCCGTAGAGACGCTCCGAGATGAATACCGCGCCGAGCGGGATGTATCCGGATGTAAGACCCTTGGCCGATGTGATTATGTCCGGCACGATCTCGAACACCGGCTCGGACGCGAAAATCTCGCCTAGGCGACCAAATCCGGTGACGACCTCGTCGCTTATGTAGAGAACGTGGTATTTGGAGCAAACGTCGCGTGTACGCTTTTGGTAGCCTGCAGGGGGGACAATGACGCCTCCCGATGCCAGCAGGGGCTCGGCGATGAAGCACCCGACATTTTCGGGGCCGAGCTCCAGAATCTTGTTCTCGAGGTCGGCAACTTTCAGGTCACAGAACTCTTCCTCCGTCATGCCTTCCGGACGCCGATAGGGATCCGGAACCGGCAGGTGATGGACGGTGTCGGTCACGAAATCGAGATTACCTCGATCGCCAGGCTTCCCAGAGACTGATGCTGAAAGATAGGTCGACCCGTGATAGGCGTAATTCCGGGTGATAATGTGCTTCTTGTTAGGACGCCCGGTGGAATTGAAATAAAACTGCACGAAGCGCAACGCTGAGTCGACCGCAGTCGAACCACCCGTCGTAAACAGCACGCGCTTGAGGTCGCCCGGCGTGTAGCCGGCGAGCCGCGTCCCAAATTCGATGGATTTCGGCGTCGCCGTGATGCCGAAGTTGGAGCAGTATGGGAGCTTCCTGACCTGATCCGCGATAGCCTGCACCATCTCCTCGCGGCCGTAGCCGATGTTCACGCACCACAGGCCGCCGATGCCGTCAAGCATCCGGTGGCCGTCGCTGTTGTAGACGTAAACGCCTTCAGCCTCGGCGATAATCATTGGATTGCGTGACGCCGGCTCGCCGAGATCGCCCCAAGGATGCAGGATATGCGTTTGGTCCTCTTGAACCAACCGATCGGTATCGTAGGCGAAGTTGCTTCTCATAAATCCTCCTCGTTCCAATCCTGGCAGGCTAACAACTGCTGGCTCTGTGCAGGCCAAGTGCCGGGATCAAGCGTGTCTTGCTGCGATGCATCGGACATTCCCAAACCGGGCATAGCCGCCCTTTTTCGGCTCCGCCGCTTGCGCGAACGATGGCAGAACGGAGCCGCCCGCACCGACTACAACAGCAAGAGCGGTGGCACGGCCGAAAAACTCACGGCGCGATATCGCGCCTTTGCGCATCCGCGCGGCCAAAATTCCATTTCCGAGAGCGATGGGTCAGACATTCCAATGTTCCCCACTATACGAACCTACGACGGCGCTTTCGGCCGACGCTGCGGTCGATAGACCGCCCGCGAGCGGAGAGAATGCGAACAGCACTTTTTTGCTTTTAGAAATCTGACCATTCCTTCTTCCCTCTTCCCTTCAGAAGGCTTGGTCCTCTAGCGAGGGAAGGGGTTGATGTCAATCCAGCAAAATTGTATTTCGCTGTGCAAAACAGAAGCTAAGCCGGTTTTGTTGCAACGGCTGATTGGAAGCGCAAAGGGGCTCGCTCCTAAACCAATTATCCGGCAAGAATTGCTAACTGCTCGGCTAGGGACGGATTCGATTGAAGGCGTATCTCGCGCTGTCACAGACGGATGCCCGCAATGTCATCGTGGTGCAAGCTTCCAGTCCATGTTGTATCCCGAGAAGAGAATCGTCGACAGGTAAAACCATCCCCAGCCGATGACCTTCAAATAGGGGAATCCGGTCTGCCAGGCAGGTGTAGCCCTTGGTGTCGGTAAAAGGTGACCGCTAGTTCCCGGGGCGACAGCTTGGGCTCGTTCAGCGCCAGCTCAACGATCTGATCGCGCGTTCCTCTGGAATGCGGTTCCAGACTCGGTTCCGCGGTCTGCGATCCCCATCCGCGATCATGCTTTTTGTGAAAATCCGAAGCTCCAGAGCCTGCTCGGCGACGCCCGCCTTGAGATCGCGCCTCCCTGCGCCACCTGCACCTCGCTGGTGGTGACACGTCCTGTGTCGCCGGCAAGCCTCTTCTTGACTGCTTCCAGGAACTCCTTCGACCAATATAATACACGCTCTCGGCGATATACCCTCGCGCCGGCACAATGCTGCCATCGACTCCTCGCCGCGCAGGCCCTCAAGCACTATGTTCTCATCAGCGCTGACGCTGGACAGGGTTCTCCAACTGTTCCCGCAACTGTCTGCTCGTCGCCAGCAACGCCTCACCTACGCCGTTCAGGCAATCCTCGCGCGAGAGGATATCGGAGATACCCCCACAGGTCAGCGATACAAGCTGCGAGCCGTCGGTGGGTCGAAAGGCAGTTCCAACCGCGTTGATATAGCTATACCAAGTTCCGAAAGAACAGACATAGCCTTGCATCTCATAGCTCTCGAGAGCTTCCTCGACAATTTTTCGGATGGCCGTCGCACTTTGCGGATCATGTGCGATCAATCTTCTTACCAAATCGTCACGCGCTTCCGGGAGCATCTCCGCCATGTATGCCAATCCCATAGCCGTGCGCCAAATGGGTAGGCGCGAACCCACATTCAATTGAAGTGTCACCGGTCCTAATGCTCGACAATTTGCGAGGTAGATCATCTCAAGCCCACTGCGTGTGCCAAGAGCCGCTGCCACCCCGGTTTTGTCCGCCAATGTTTGCAACAACGGCTGGACCATTCGGACAACCGGACTTGAGCTCAGCGCCGAGTAGCCAAGTGAGATCGTCGAAGGGCCAACGCTGTATCGTCCCATCGATTCGTTGTACACAAGATAGCCTGAGCTAACGAGAGCGTAGGTCAGTCGCGAAATCGTTGCCTTCGGAAGGCCTGTACGCTCTATGAGGTCCTGGTTGCCAAGCGTTGAATCGGTCGCTCTGAAGGCGCGCAAAACCTCAAGGCCTCGCAAGAGCGAACTTGCCCCGATGCCCTCCTCGACGACCTCGGGATCTGCCACAGGTCTCGACCGCTTCCTCATGATCGTCTCCACGAACTCGCGTGATTCTACCTGTTATCCAATCAAATGCAAATTGGAATATAATTCCACTCGGTTGACGAACCGATGAGTGAATGGCATTAGTACAGATAGAACCCGGCGATCCCTATCGTAGTGGACTTCAAAAGAGCCGCAAGCATTTGCTGGCTAGGTAGGACCGACTGGGCGTGCCGCAATTACAATTGGATAACCAGGGTGTCGCGGCGTGCCGTGTGGTTGGCGAAGTTGGTGATGAATTCGGCTGATGGTCAATGATGGCGGTTCACGCTGGCCGCCAAGGAGTAACTGATGAATGGCACAAAACTACCATTGGACGGCATCAAAGTTCTTGACCTCACAAGGGTACTGGCCGGACCATGGTTGACAATGTCGCTCGGCGATCTGGGGGCCGAAGTCTGGAAGATTGAAAATCTCGTTACAGGCGATGATACTCGCGCTTGGTCAGTCCCGAACTATAACGGCATCAGCACATATTATCTCTGCGCCAATCGAGGCAAGCAGAGCCTCGCTGTCGATCTGAAGTCACCGGAAGGTCGCGAAATCGTCTTGCAGTTGGCTGCCAAGGCCGATGTTGTGGTGGAAAATTTCCGCGCAGGAACGATGACGCGATTGGGGATCGGCTATGAGACACTTCAGGCGATAAATCCGGCGCTCATTTTCTGCTCGATCTCAGGCTACGGCCAAACCGGACCGGAAAGCGACCGGGCAGGTTACGACTTCATCATGCAGGCGGAAAGCGGACTGATGTCTATCACGGGCATGGCCGACGGTCCGCCCAATCGGCTAGGCGTGGCCTTTACCGATGTTGTCGCAGGCATGGTCGCGACGCAGTCGGTCCTAGCCGCGCTATATCAGCGCCACGAAACGGGCAAGGGGCAGTTCATCGATGTCGCCTTGATTGAGACTACATTAAATATGTTGATCAACGTTGGAACGGGTTACCTGAACGCTGGGGTGGAAGGCGTCCGCTATGGAAATGCCCATCCGAGCGTTGTTCCATACCAGTTATTCGAATGTTCCGATGGCGCTTTTGCGCTCGCGGTGGGCAACGACAGAATGTTCAAGGATTTTTGTAACCAGGTTATTGGCCGTCCGGACCTCGCCAACGATCCGCGTTTCATGACCGCGCACCACCGTGCCTTGAACAGGGATGAACTTCTCCCTGCTATCAGAGAGATACTCCGCACGAAGTCGGCCGCTAAATGGCTTGCTGCCTGTCGCCGCGCCTCAGTGCCGGCAGGCCCTGTCCACACTGTTTCCGAGGCATTGGCCTCTCCTACCGTCATCGAAAGGGGAATCATACAATCCCTGCAACATGGTGAGCTCGGAACAATCAGACTAATTCGTCCGGCACACGGCCTTGCTGCACAAAAGGACCGTCAGCAGAAAGCCCCTCCCCTCCTAGGAGAAGATACCCGCGCCGTCCTAAGATCTGTTCTCGGCTATGACGACAGCCGCATAGATCGGCTGGCGGAAGCGGGCGTTGTCCATTGTCACCGAAGGCACGTACGACTTCCCGGTACGGACGAAGCAGCGCAATGACTAAGCGATTGACGAGTTTGTGACCGACATCGCTTTCGGCTGTGGCGCGGCGCGCGCGCTGGATCGCGGTTATCCATCCATCGAGCGATCTGGACATTGGCCGCATCGCCAATGCGTCTCAGAACGACCTAGCGATCCAGTGGCGGCAAACTGGCGGGAGTCTTCGCCGAGCGTTTTGCGGCCGCTGCGAAGTTGATGAAAGTTGGAAACGGCCTGGACCCAGTGACCGAGATGGGTTCGTTAATCAACGAAAAGCGCGTCGTTACGGTCGACGGGCTTGTAGCCGATGCCGCCTATGGCTACAGGCCGGGAAAATCGGCCCTGGATGCCGTAGGTGTGACGCGGCAGCTGTGCTGGAAGTGTGACCGGGTTCTGGAATTCGACATCAAAGGGCTGTTGGAACCATCATAATACCCCTGGTTCATGAGGCCTGTTCGAAGAGGGTGGGAATGTTGTCTATGGTCTTGATCCATAGACCTTTTCTCTGTCCACGGATGACATGAACGGTTCCAGATCGCCGCGCTTCACTCGCTGCAACAGACCTTGGCGCGACAGGCCGACGGTCTCCATGGCGTCGCGGATGGGTTCAAAGCCGTCGCCAGGCGTGGCGAGGAAGCAGGCCTTGAGGTCCGTGGTCAGGCGAATGCGCCATGGCGCGCCAGGCGTGATCTGTTCGCCCGGGATGAGGCCGTCGTTGATGTGGCGGTGGAGGCTCGAGGGCGCCACGCCGAGCGCGATGGCAGCCTGACGGAGGTGACAATGTCGCCGTCGGCGGCCGGTGACTTGGCCTTGCAGATGGGGATCTTCCAGTAGCGGCGCAGATTGCCGACGCGGTTGGCGTCGAATCGGTGGCCATAGACCGTTCGACGACCCTGGCGGTTGAGAATGCCGGCGATGACGGCGTCGGGCGAGCCGGCGCAGCGCGTTTGCCCGCGCCTATGTGGGTCCGGCTGCCGTCCGGCAATTCCAGCAGCAGCACTGGTTCGCCGCGGCGCTTGATCCGGCCAAATACAGCCAGGCTCCGCCATTCAAAGGCATGGCCCTCGCGTGTGATCGTCACCGAGGGCGGAAGGTCCTGGTGACGGGCAGTCTGGCGATGTTTCCTTTGACAACCTTCCGCACGATCTCCTTTTGAAGGCGGTCAGGAAACACGTCGCATGGAAGTGGGCTCTGCTCTACATCGAAAGATGGCTGGCAGCGCCCCAAGCGGGGGGCAAAGCTGGTGGTCGGTGGCCGACCATTGGTCCAAGGGTACTTTTACGAACCTACGATCTTATCCGAACAGCCGGTCAGTGGCCCAGATCATGAACGAGGAACCATTCTGGGCTACAACTCAAAGCCGTGTCCTCACGCTCGTCGGAAAACCGCGCTAAGACACTTTAGCCGTTGCAAAGCACCAAAAACGAATTTAAATTCCGAAAATACCGTTGACTGCCCTTTCAGCAGGAGTGCCGCTACATGAGCGCCCAATACGACTTGCGCCCGCTCGCTCGCGCAATGCAAGAGGTTCTAGCCAAGGACATGATGACTGGCGCGGCGCCGACATCGATGTTGCAGGCTGCCATCGACGCGCTCAGCGTGCAGCAATTCGGACGAAGTTTTGCAAGCGGACATTCGCTGCCTGTTTGCCGCTATTTCGAAGATGGCTTTGATGCGTCGGAAAACGATGTGGTAGGCGCACTGTGCGGATCGTGGGCGGCAATGGACTGGATGCAGAATCCGAACTACCGCGACCGTCCCGAGATGCAGGACTATCGCGCAGATTCGGGCTTTTGCGAAATTTGCGGACCACGTGGTCTGATTGGTAACAGCGCCACTTCGGTGGGATTCCTCGTGATGGGCCCCGGCCTATTCTACCCGTCTCACAGCCACCCGGCCGCCGAGGCCTATTTCGTGATCTCCGGCGCTGCGCAATGGTGGCGAGCCGGTCACGATTGGCAAATCAACGAGCCCGGTTCGAGAATATACCACTCTCCGCACCAGGAACACGCAATGCGCACACTCGATGCGCCGCTATTGGCATTGTACGTGTGGTCCGGAGACTTGGTTACGCTGCCGGTCGTCTCTGGCCAGCCAGCCACTACGACGTATTGCGAATGATGTGAACCGACGTACAAGATTGACCCTTGGCCGAGGGAAAGGCGGAGGTGATTGATCGGCGCAATCTTAGATCGAGATAGGAGAGGACAACAATCAGTGTTTGACCGTATCGCTGCTTTTTGTCCGCCGTTAGCCCGAGGGAAATACATAGAAGGAGGAGCATCTAGTGTCACAGGAACTCGATTATCTCAGCCGCCGCGTCGCTGCGGGCCGGCTGAGCCGACGTGAATTTCTCGGTCGTGCGATGGCGCTTGGCGTCTCGGTGACGTTCGCAAATTCGCTCCTAGTCAGCGCTGCGCGCGCCCAGGGGCCGGTCCGCGGTGGTATCCTCAAGGGCGGTCTCAAAGGCGGTGCTGCGACCGACAGCCTCGATCCGGCGATCACCGCGAACACGATACTGGGAAATTTCGGCTATTGCTGGGGCGAGTATCTGGTGGCGCTGGCGCCCGACCTCGGACTCGAGAATCGTCTCGCTGAGGAAATCGGCTCGTCCAAGGACGCCAAGGTCTGGACCATGAAAATCCGCAAGGGGGTCGAGTTCCACAACGGCAAGACCGTGACCGCGCAAGACGTGGTGGCAACGCTCGAGCGTCATTCCGATGCCAATTCAAAATCCGGCGCGTTGGGCTTGCTAACGAACATCGAAACCATCAAGGCGAATGGCGGCGAGGTTGTCGTGACGCTGAGGGATGGAAATGCTGACTTTCCTTATCTGATGACCGATTTCCATCTCGTCATTCAGCCGAACGGGGGCAAGGAAAATCCGGCTTCCGGAATCAGCGCCGGCCCCTACAAGGTCAGCGCGTTCGAGCCTGGCGTCCGCTGCGGCGGCGAGCGTTTCGCCAATTTCTGGCAGCCTGACAAGATGGGTTTCGCCGACCAGGTAGAGATCTTATCCATCAACGACGACACGGCCCGGGTCGCCGCGCTGCAGGCCGGCCAAGTGCACATTGTCGGCAAAGTTCAGCCCAAAGTCGTCGATCTCATCAAGCGGTCGCCCAATCTGAAGGTCGAGGTCGCGTCGGGTCCCAGTTACTATTGTTTCAATATGTTGTGCGACACCCCCCCCTTCGACAACGACGATCTGAGGATGGCGCTGAAGCTCGCTATTGACCGGAAGGAGATGGTCGACAAGATTCTCAGGGGCTACGGCTCGATCGGCAATGACTTCCCGATTAATGCCTCGTATCGGCTATTTCCTGAGGATATTGAGCAGCGCACTTTCGATCCTGACAAGGCAGCGTTCCACTACAAGAAATCTGGCCACAGCGGCCCCATTCAGTTTCAGGTCGGTGAGGCCGCCTTCGCGGGCGCCGTCGACGCCTCCCAGCTCTTCCAGCAGAGCTGTGCCAAGGCCGGCATCACACTAGAGGTCAAGCGCCAGCCGGATGACGGTTACTGGTCGGAAGTCTGGGGGAAGCAGCCCTTCTGCACCTCTTACTGGAACGGGCGCGCGACGCAGGACCAGATGTACTCGACCGCCTATCTATCGACGGCGGCCTGGAACGACACGCACTTCCACAATGAAAAGTTCGACAAGCTCGTCATTGAGGCGCGCACCGAGCTCGACGAGGATAAGCGCAAAAATCTCTATCGCGAGATGGCTATCATCGTTCGCGACGACGGCGGCTTGATCGTGCCGATGTTCGGCCAAGAGATCGACGCCATTTCCGACATGGTCGGCGGCTATGTTGGCAGGCGCAATGGTCTGATGAACTATCGCGCGCTAGCCGAATGCTGGCTGAAGGCCTGACGCTAGCCAGCCCATTGATGTCACCCATCGTGAAACTGGTGGCCCAGCGCATTGCGCTGGGCATCCTCCTTCTGTTGGCCGTTTCGGTCCTGATCTTCGCCGGCACGCAGATTCTGCCCGGCGACGTCGCGCAAGCCATCCTCGGACAATCGGCGACGCCGGAGTCGCTCGCCAATCTGCGCGAGCAGCTCGGGCTCAACCAGCCTGCCTATATCCGCTACTTCCACTGGCTGGGCGGCGTGCTGACCGGCGATCTCGGCACCGCCATGTCGAGCGGGCAGGACATAGCGACGTCGATCAAGGGACGGCTGTGGAACACGCTGTTCCTGGCCTTCTGGGCGGCGATCGTGGCCATTCCGCTGGCGATCACGCTGGGTCTGATCGCGGTGCGCTACCGCAATGGCTGGGTCGACAAGCTGATCTCCGGCGTGGCGCTAGCCTCGACCTCCTTCCCGGAGTTCTTCATCGGCTATCTGCTGGTCTTCTACTTTGCGGTCCAGCATCAATGGTTCCCCGCCATCTCGACCGTCTATGACGGAATGTCTTTGGGCGAACGCCTGCAGGCGATCGTGCTGCCGGCGGCGGCGCTGACGCTGGTGGTGCTCGCCCATATGATGCGCATGACGCGCGCGGCGATCCTCAACGTCATGCAGTCGGCCTATGTCGAGACGGCGGAGCTCAAAGGCCTTTCCGCCTTCGCGGTCATCCGCAAGCACGCTTTCCCGAACGCCATCGCGCCGATCATCAACGTCGTGATGCTGAACCTTGCCTATCTGGTGGTCGGCGTCGTCGTGGTCGAGGTGATCTTCGTCTATCCGGGCATGGGGCAGTATCTTGTCGACCATGTCACCAAGCGCGACGTGCCCGTGGTGCAAGCGGTCGGCCTGATCTTCGCGGCCGTCTACATCAGCCTCAACATCATCGCGGACATCGCGGCGATCGTCGCCAATCCGCGTCTGCGGCATCCGAAATAGGGGGCGGCGGATATGCTCGATATCAGACGCATCCCCATCCCCGCGCTGGTCGGCATCGTGCTGACGACCCTGTTTGTGCTGATGGCCGTGTTCGCGCCGTGGATTTCGCCGCACGACAACGCCGAGATCGTCGGCGACGTCTGGGAGCCGATGTCGGCTGCGCATTGGCTGGGCACCGACAATCTCGGCCGAGATCTCTTGTCCCGCATGATCTACGGCGCCCGCATCACGCTGTTCATCGCGGTGCTGGCGACGGCGCTGTCCTTTTCGCTCGGCGCCATTCTGGGCTTCTCCGCGGCGGTGTTTGGCGGCTGGTTCGACACGCTGCTCTCGCGCCTCGTCGACCTCTTGATGTCGATCCCGACGCTGATCATGGCTCTGGTCGTTTTGTCGGTGCTGCCGTCCAACCTGGTGACGCTGATCCTGGTGATGGGCATCCTCGATTCGACGCGCGTCTACCGCCTGTCGCGCGCGGTCGCCGTCGACATCAACGTCATGGACTATGTCGAGGCCGCGAAGCTGCGCGGCGAAGGCAGCGGCTGGATAATCTTCCGCGAGATCCTGCCCAACGCGCTGTCGCCGCTGGTCTCGGAGCTCGGGCTGCGCTTCATCTATGCCGTGCTCTTCCTGTCGACGCTGTCCTTCCTCGGCCTCGGCGTGCAGCCGCCGGACGCCGACTGGGGCGGCATGGTGAAGGAGAACAAGGACGGGATCGTGTTCGGCATTCCGGCGGCGCTGATCCCGGCCGCGGCGATCGCGGCATTGGCGATCTCGGTCAATCTCGTCGCCGACTGGGTGCTCAACCGCACGACGAGCTTGAAGGGAGGACGCGGCTGATGACTGACGGCAAGGCAAAGTCCACCCCTCTCCTCGATATCCGTAACCTGCGCATCGAAGCGACGGTCTATCCACCGGGCGAAGCGCCGAGGACGATCACGCTCGTCCACGACGTCTCGCTGACGCTGGAAAAGGGCAAGGTGCTCGGCCTGATCGGCGAATCCGGCGCCGGCAAGTCGACGATCGGCCTGTCTTCGATGGGCTATGGCCGCGGCGGCGTGAGGATTACCGGCGGCGAGGTCATCCTCAACGGCCGCGACATCCTGAAAGGCGGCAAGCAGGGCTTCCGCAGGCTGCGCGGCCGCGAGGTCTGCTACGTCGCGCAGTCGGCCGCTGCCGCCTTCAATCCGGCGCACCGGCTCATGGACCAGGTGGTGGAGGCGGCCCTGCTGCACGGCACGGCGACTAGGGCCGAAGCCGAGAAACGGGCCGTGGCGCTGTTCAAGAAGCTCAGCCTGCCCAACCCCGAAACGATCGGCGAGCGTTTCCCGCACCAGGTCTCCGGCGGCCAGTTGCAGCGTGTGATGACGGCGATGGCGCTGTGCTCGGAGCCGGACCTGATCGTCTTCGACGAGCCGACCACGGCACTCGACGTGACGACCCAGATCGACGTGCTGTCGGCGATCAAGGATGCCATCCGCGACACGCATGTGGCGGCTTTGTACATCACCCACGATCTGGCCGTCGTGGCACAGGTGTCCGACGAGATCATGGTGCTGCGCCACGGCCGGCTGGTCGAGTGGGGCGGCACCCGTCAGATCATCAAGGAGCCGCGCCAGGAATACACCAATGCGCTGGTTTCGGTGCACGAGATCGAGCATCGCGAACAGCAGCCGGGCACCACACCGATGCTGTCGGTGAAGAACGTGACGGCCGCCTATGGCGGCGGCCACATCAAGGTGCTGAAGAACGTCTCGGTCGACATCTATCCGGGCCAGACCCTGGCCGTGGTCGGCGAGAGCGGCTCCGGCAAGTCGACCTTGGCGCGCGCGATCACCGGACTGTTGCCGCCCGAGCAGGGCAGCGTCGTGTTCGACGGCCGCACGCTTGCCAACAAGCATTCCGACCGGCCGAAGGAAGACTTGCGTCAGTTGCAGATGATCTACCAGATGGCCGACGTGGCGATGAACCCGCGCCAGACGGTGGGCACCATCATCGGCCGGCCACTGGAGTTCTATTTCGGCATGAAGGGCCGCGAGCGCGACAAGCGCGTCGCCGAGCTGCTCGACGAGATCGAGATGGGCAAGGGTTTCGTCGACCGCTATCCGGCGGAGCTGTCCGGCGGCCAGAAGCAGCGCGTCTGCATCGCCCGGTCGCTCGCCGCGAAGCCGAAGCTGATCATCTGCGACGAGGTGACCTCGGCGCTCGACCCGTTGGTCGCCCACGGCATCCTGAAACTTTTGCTCAATCTGCAGCAGCACGAAAAGGTCGCGTATCTATTCATCACGCATGACCTCGCGACGGTGAAGTCGATCGCCGACTCCATCGCGGTCATGTATCGCGGCGAGGTGGTGCGCTACGGCCCCAAGAGCAGGGTGCTGACGCCGCCCTTCGACGCTTACACGGACCTGCTGCTGTCCTCAGTTCCGGAGATGGAGGTCGGCTGGCTGGAGAAGGCCATCAAGGGACGGCGCATGGAAAGCGCGGGGAACTGATGGCGCTTCTGAAACCAGTCTCAATCATCGTCCGGCGTCAGCGCCAACGAGACAGAATTGGCTTAATCTGAAGTTTTTGCTTGGCACGACTTGAAAGGCGAGTCGTTGCAGTGACTTGAGTCGATTTGGGCGTCCGATCCGTGTCCATGTGAGGGATTTCCAAATCAGTCGAGATGTGATTCGATTCGTGCATG